>JABIFK010000250.1 GCA_018650745.1 Candidatus Latescibacterota bacterium
ACCGTATGGTCACTATTTGCAACAACCAAATCACTATGCTGTCCAGGGGTCACATCGACCACAGCAATGATGTCGCCAACAAATGTATCATTTGCTAGCACCTCAATATTCACACGATCACCAACAGCCACAATCACCAGATCATCCAAAGCGCGTGGTGCGTCTATATCATCTGTCACAGTGACAGAAACAAACGATTGAGACTTGCTTCCATTTGCATCCTCAATTTCATATGTAAAACGATCTTCGCCCACAAAATTGCTTGCAGATCGATAAAAAATGGATCCATCGGCATTTTGCAACACCTGCCCTCCCTGCTCACTTGAGCCAACAGAGACCAAACGCAAAACATCTCCTTCATCATCTCGGTCATTCGACAACACAGAAAACACCGCACCCCGCCCAGAAATAGCCAACACCGCATCGGGAATAGCTTGCGGAGGGCCATTAAAAGGTACCACAGTTATGCGCATCACTGCTGCCGTTTGCTCACCTTGGTCATCTGTAACGATATAAACTAATTTGTCGTCGCCCACATAACCAGCGTTTGGTGTATAAACCACCAAACGGTTCCCCTCATCCTAATCCGTCATCCCATACGATGCCTGAGTAACCTCAACATGCGTAACAGGTCTAATCAACTGATCATTATTCAGCACAACAAACTTTAAAACCGTATTTTCGACCATCTCTGCGCGATCATCAACAGCAATGCCAACAGTCAAGTTGGCTTCCACAATCACCGACATCTCAACCCGTGCGGTGTGGTCTAAATCATCTGCCCAGGTATAGAAAAACCTATCCAACCCAACGAAGTCGGGTGCCGCACGATAATAAATACGGCCATCTTGTAGTGGAAAAGCAACCGCATCAAAACGTTGCTCAGTCAAACCAGAGACCGAAACAGATCGCGTTCCCAAATATAAGTCGTTTGCCAAAACGTCGATCACTCTGCCTTGCCCAACGCCCATCGTCATCGTATCGGGATGCGTTGTCAATATTTCGGCAAATACCCGCACCCATATCACCACTTGCCCTTCAGCAATCTCCCCCTCGGCATCAACCGTATAAACAAAATGATCCTCCCCCACAAAATCGAGTAAAGGACGATAATGCACGGTCCCATCACTATTTAAAACCACACGTTCGCTAAACTGACCAACAGATGCATTCAGAACAACAGCAGTACCCACAAAAGCGTCATTTGCCAACACATCTATATTGACCCGACTATTTTGACTTACATAAACCGTATCTGTTACCGTAACAACCGCTCCAAACACAATCCCGTTAACCAAAACAATCCAACAGAACATCACCCATTTCAATATCTGTAAGAAAGACATATCCTGCAAACCTCACACGCAACTATCTATTGCCATCAAACACTTCCGATTTGTACAAATCACTCTGAAACCGCAAAAAAGCCTCTTTGCTCATTTCTGGCACATAACCATCTAAAATATTACGAGCTTCTGCGGCATCTCCATGCAACAAATCAACGACCATATTGGCCAATGCTTTGGCAGGGCCAATATACCCCATCTCTTTATCAGATATGTGCCAATCAACACTATGCCCAGGCCCCGAAGCGCCCGACATATAAGGATGCAGCGCAGGCATCACATGAGACAAATCTCCCATGTCCGTAGATCCGGTTCGATGACCTACCTCACAGAATTCCTCGACACCAAACAGGTCTTGTGAATTGACTTTAAACAAATGAGATAATTTTTCGTTATTCTTTAAAGGCATATAACCGGGCAAAGTCTGTATCTCAACTTTTGCTCCCATAGCCAAAGCCCCCGCTCGCAACGCACGATCCACCTTTGCATTGGCATCCATGATAGCTTCAGCCGTACGCCCACGCACATAGGTTTCCATACAGACTTCGGCAGGGATCACATTCACCAAATCTCCCCCCTTGGTAATAACCGGATGAACACGAATGGCATCTTGGTCCTGAAAAGTTTCTCGTTGGGCCTGAATCGCATTTAATGCAATTTGTGCAGCGCTCAATGCATTGATACCCTTATGTGGTGCGCCGCCTGCGTGCGCCGCCTTGCCAATAAAGCGTATCATCTTGGCAACAAACCCATTTGAGGAAGCCGAAACAGCTGTTTTGGGCATTTCTAAATCACTGTGCGTATGAATCATAATGGCCATATCTATATCGTCAAAATGGCCCAATTTAATCAACTCTGGCTTGCCGCCCAAAAAGCTCAGTTTGCCCGATTTAACCAATTCCATCCGATATTCAACTTCAACATACTCCTCAGCCGGCACAGCAAAAAACACCACGGTACCTGCCAACTCATCCACGGCCTTGGTATCCACGATGCCCATCATCGCACCCATCAAACCTGCTATTTGCGCATTGTGTCCACAAGCATGTGCTGCACCCGTACTCGAGTTGGCTTGTGGATGGTCAGATACCAATAACGAATCCAACTCCCCAATAATTGCCACAGTGGGCCCCGACTTCTTCCCCTTCAACACACCCTTAACACCGGTAATTGCCAACTCTGTTTCACAAGGAATGCCAAACTCATCCATCGTTTGTGCAACCAATTTAGCCGTTTCAAATTCCTTAAACCCCAATTCGGGGTTCACCATAATATGATCACCCATGCGACAAATTTGATCACGCCGTCGATCTATTGCTTCACAAACACGGTTCTTAACTTCATTTCGACTTGCCATAAGACCTCCACAAAGACAAAAGAGAGAAGAAACAAGAAAGAAGTAACCATTGGCGTCTTCTGTCCGCGTTCATCTCCCTTCATTCACCCTGATTATTAACGTATTTTTAAGATTAAGACCAACAAAATAGGCGTAACCACAGCTTGTAAGAGTATGAACCTGACCAATACTTGTGTATTAGACCAACCTCGGTTATGTCGAACATGATCGTGCAAAGGATAGCGAATGTTTTTAAAAATACCAATTTTGAAGAAGCGTAGAAGAGCCACTTTTAACAGCCCTGTCGCGCCATTGACCAAAACCACGCCGGCAACCACAACAATCAAAAAAGGATTGCCGCAGGCCAACACCAACATACCCAAAAACAGCCCCAACGGCCGTGACCCGGCATCTCCCATCAAAACAGCACTCGGATTTGCGTTATGCCATAAATATCCTGCCAAACATCCGGTCATGACAAACGCCAAAATCGCCCATCCAGCACCATCGGCATAGTGGGGAACCAACAAGTATTGCGCAATAAATCGGTGCCCCACAATACCATACAAAATGCCACCCAAATAAATAAAAGCCAAACCACAAAGGCTACCAGACAATCCATCCACACCGTCAGTGCAATTGGTTGCATTGATCGCCAACCACAGCAACACAGAAGCAACAGGTACAAAAATCCAGGGAGAAACCAGTACGGTAGACTTGAGCAAAGGCAACCACAATTCAAAGGGCTGACCTTGACACATAACCATGGCCGCCAGTGCCGATATACCCAAATCAACCGCCCCCATTCGGTATTCACTCCACCCACCACTGCGATCATCTAAAAAACCGACCAACATAGCCAAGAACATACATCCCAATGTTTCAAGATACCGCGGGTGCAACGGAACAAACAAGATGCCAGCGATGATAAAAATGGGTATAAAAATAATCCCTGCACCAACGGGCTTGCCTTCACTTTGTGCAGCACCAACAGCAAAAGCGCGCCCCTGATCTTTAGGCAACAAATGCCAAAGATGAGGCAATAACCACCACGTCAGCAAAGCAGACAAAGCGGTGCCCACACCGGCTAAAAAAAGATATGATGTAAAAAGCCTAAAAGGCCCATACACTCCAAAGAGTTGCTCACCCAACCACAAAAACACGTGTACACTCCTATTTCAAAATGTTTTTTACTTGCGTCTTCAATGTATGCCCATCCCCTAGAAAGGGCAAGCAAGAACCACGCATATGCCAAAAAATCAGCACGCATACTTCGTTTTTTTCAAAAAATCACTTGACGACGGGTGCCAACCTGTCTATTTTCTCCTCAACAACCAACTACAGGATAAAACAATGATTGTATTCAAGACAAATAGAAACAACCTAAATTCTCAGAGCAAAAGGTGTGCTCTGTCCATGAATACAGCTGCGCATACGACGACCCATCATACACATCATCAGACCACGATGATGTTTTTTTGTATGCGCTCGGCAATAAAGACCTAATGTAAAACGCCTTTATATTTTTAGCCCGCTGTCGCATACCGACAGCGGGCTTTTTTTATGCCTATCAACGACAGTTGTCAGCAAAACCCATCTAACACGCAAGAGGTTCCTTATGCCCATACCCATTTTACAGGTTGACGCATTTACCAACATACCCTTTGGTGGTAACTCAGCAGCAGTATGCCTATTGCCCTGCCCCGGCGAAGAAGTCTGGATGCAAAATATGGCCGCCGAAATGAATCTTTCTGAAACGGCATTCCTCTATCGTCAAAAAGATCATTACGACCTGCGTTGGTTTACGCCAACCACCGAAGTCGACTTATGTGGACATGCTACATTGGCGGCAACCCACGCCCTATGCGAATGGGGATATTTAGGGGATAAAGAAATGGTCACATATTCAACGCGAAGTGGGTTCCTCACGGCAACCCGGGCCGACAATATGATAGAACTCAACTTTCCGACAGAACCAGCAGATGAAGTAGAAAGTCCACCATCTCATTTGCTTGAAGCACTCAATCTTCAAGCAAAGTTCGTTGGCAAAAATCGCTTAGATTATTTGATCGAAGTCGCAACAACGGATGAAGTAAAAAACCTGAAACCCAATTTCGAACAGCTCAAAGGCCTTGGTTTACGCGGTGTTATAATAACCGCCAAATCCGATTCATCAGCCTGCGATTTCGTCTCCCGTTTTTTTGCACCCGGTGCAGGTATCAATGAAGATCCGGTTACAGGTTCTGCACACTGTTGCTTGGCCCCTTATTGGGCAAACAAATTGGGCAAGAACGAGTTGGTTGCTCACCAAATATCTCAGCGCAAGGGCGAGCTCTTTTTACGCCTAGCCAACGACCGAACATACATAAGCGGTCAAGCCATTACCATTTTCAAAGGTGAACTCATGGTTTGACCGCACAAATCAAACCGATTCGGTTGAGGAGCAAAATGATTGCGCAAAATACGGAAGAGGCACATCCCAATTACCACCGCATTTGGGGCCGAGAGTTAGAATTGTTCGCAAGTAATGAATTGCAAAAAATCAACACCCAACGTTCATTATTATTGCAAACAACCCATAACTAAAAATACGACACATCAACCCTGTGGTGCAGGTCGCTTAATGGCAAAGCCCTTGATTGTGAATCAAGAAGATGCGGGTTCAAATCCCGTTCTGCACCCCACTTATTTGTAAATAGAGGAGCCCATCATGGCACTGGATCATCACCAACTCGAAGAAGGCCAAGAGCTACATCTTGACTTTGCCAAACTTACAAAAATCGGACAAACCGACAATGCAGTCATTCCCGTTGCCGTACAAGATATCGACAGCAAATCCGTTTTACTCATCGGCTACGTCAACGAACAAGCGTTACAATACGCAATAGAAAACCGCATTGCGACATTTTGGAGCACCTCACGCAATGAGCTTTGGATTAAAGGCGCAACATCGGGTGATTCACTTGAGCTCGTGGACGTTCGTGTCAACTGTGAGCAAAACTCACTGCTCTATCTCGTCCGCCTAAAAGGCGGCGGTTCATGCCACACCAAAGATGCCAATGCGAATACGCACAGATATGGGTGTTATTACCGCAGCATTCAAAATAACAACCTCACGTTCACCAACCCAAAAACGATACCGGAGTAACCCCATGAATTTCACGCTCGGGCTGCCAAACGGCAGCATGCTACAACCCACCATAGACTTGCTTGCCCAAATTGGCATAGACATTCGCATTTGCCATAGAAACAGTCGTGCTAAGATCACAAACTGCCGAACTTTTAATTCGCCTGCGAACTCTGTGTGCAACCGATATGGTGGTTCATAACCTCAATGCCATTGTGTGATTCAAGCGTAAACTTCAAAACATTAATCTCAGTTTTTCTATAGTTGTGCTTTGAAAATTTTAGTGTACCTACACAGCCAGCATATCCGTTCAAGTGTTATTTCCATTTCACTGTTGATAGAAAAGGCGCCCCGCTATATATTGCAGTCTCAAGTCGGGGCAAAACGGATTCAATCAAAGAAGGAGTTCACGCGTGGGTTACGATCTCAAGGTTTTTACAGGCAATACCAATCGACCACTCGCCGAGGAGATTTGCGAATTGCTTGACACCCAATTGGGACAAGCCGTGGTGACTCGGTTTCCGGGTGGTGAATCCAATATTCAAATAGACGAAAACGTGCGTGGGTGTGACATTTTCATTGTTCAACCGATTTGCACAAACGAAGAGACGGGTGTCAATCCCAATGACGCACTGATGGAACTCTTAATTCTCACCGATGCAGCAAGGCGCGCATCTGCCCGACGTATCACCGCCGTGCTGCCCTATTATGGTTACGCCCGCCAAGACCGCAAAGACCGGCCAAGAGTGCCCATCACGGCCAAGCTTGTTGCCAACATGATCTTCACTGCAGGTGCCCGACGTGTTTTGAGTTTGGATTTACATGCCAATCAGATCCAAGGCTTTTTTGATATCCCAGTTGATCACCTCTATTCGATCAATATTTTTGGCGAATATCTCAAGGAAAAAAAGATGGAAGACCTCGTCGTTGTCTCACCCGACGTAGGCGGCATCAAAATGGCACGTGCCTATGCCGAACTCTTAGGCGCACCATTGGCCATTGTAGACAAACGGCGCTGGAGTGGTCAAAAAACGGAGGTCTTAAACATCATTGGCGATGTGAAAGATAAAAATGTGGTTATCATTGACGATCTGATCTCTACGGGCGGATCACTCACAGAAGCCGCCTCTGCACTTCGCGACAAAGGCGCCCTCGATATTAGTGCTGCGGTGGTCCACCCCGTTTTAGCGGGTCCAGCCATTGACCGCATAGAAAATTCCGTATTAACAGAACTCCTTGTAGCCAATTCCATCCCGGTTCCAGAGCGGGCCCAAAATGGCAAAATCAAGGCGCTGTCCGTTGCCCCTATTCTCGCCGAATCGATACGGCGAATTAACAATGACGAATCGGTGAGCAACCTCTTTGCCAATGCCAAAGTTGAGGGATGATTGGCTCAAAACTAAAAAAGGGGGCAGATGCTTTCGCATCTGCCCCCTTTTTTACTATGGTATTTGACCAAGCGATCACATAACCGCACTCGCAATCACATTCGACAACCGTGGACGTAGCACCGTTGCGGCATCTGCCTGATTCGTCAACAACACAAAACTCAAGCCCGACTCGGGATCCATCCAGGCAACCGTTCCTGTTGCGCCACCATGCCCATTGGTAATTGAAGCAATTAAAAATACCGTATCCTGTG
>JABIFK010000195.1 GCA_018650745.1 Candidatus Latescibacterota bacterium
AAAGTGATTGATCGGGCAGAAGATTTGGGGCATTTGGGTGTCGGAGCGTCGGGAGATGTTGCTGTTTTGGAATTGGAAAATGGCTCTTTTGAGTTGACAGATTCGATGGAAAAGATACTGATGGGAGAACAACGGCTCACATGTCGTGCGTCGGTAAGAGATGGGAAAATTTGGTGGCAAGATGGCAATCAGTAGTTGTTTGTGTATTCCCGAATGGGTGAGTGGTCTTAATCATTTTATAAGAAGAAGTGCGTAATTAATTCTATTTAAGGAGCGTTGCAATGGGTGAGCAAAAGGGGTTGGTTGATCCATTTACTTTAGCGGATGAAGATGGGTATATTTGGTTGAAAGGAAATTTGCATTCACACTCAACCAATTCTGACGGCAAGGTTTCGCCGCAAGAACGTGTGGATGGTTATGTGAATGCAGGTTATGATTATTTGTGTGTATCAGATCATCACACCATTACACGGATAGATACCGTTTCTTGTCCAGATGAATTCACGTTGGTTCAAGGTGTAGAATTACACCCTGACAACCCTTTTGGTGGGCAGAGGCATCATTTTTTGGCACTGAATATGACCGAAGATATGAATGCACAGGTTATGCCACCGCAAGCTGTGATTGATGCCGTACATAAACAAGGTGGGTCGATTTGGTTGGCACATCCGCATTGGAGTTCTGTCAATATTTTGCGCGATACAATGCCTTTGCGGGGGTTGGCGGGTATCGAAGTCTTTAATACGACCTGTCGTTGCATGGGGCGCGGTGAATCTTCTGTGCATTGGGACGATTGGATGGAGTTGGGTGGGCAGATATTACCCGCGCTGGCTAACGATGATGCTCATGCTGCAGAATCTACGGAACGAGATACGTATCATGGGTGGACGATGGTACGGGTTAAAGAACGAACGGCAGAAGCTGTTGTTGAAGCGTTGGCAACTGGCGCGAGTTATTCCTCCTCTGGTCCAGAGATTCTCGATATCAAACTTAAACGTGTGGATGAAGGAAAGCGCACTGTAGAAGCTACGGTGTCTTGTTCGGAAGCGCGACGTATTTTTGCTGTGTGTGATTCTTACGGTGTGGAATATCATGAAGGCGGCGAATTATTTGAGACTGCCACTTTGACACTGCGCCCGGGTGCGAAATATGTTCGGTTTGAAATTGTGGATGCGCAAGGATATAAAGCATGGTCAAATCCATATGATTTGGCGAATCTATAAATGTGCCGGTTGAAAACATCTATCGCAGTGAGGTTGCAATGGCTGGTGGTTTAACGCAGGATCAAATACGACAATATGGTAAAGATGGTTATTTGATTGTTGAAGATTTGCTGACGGCATCTGAAGTTGAGACATTTTTGGCCGAAGAAGCCAAGGAAAAACCCCAAGCGTGGAAAGAACTGGCTTTGCGCCGTTATACAGTTGATCCGCAATGGCAGTTGTTGGCAACACACCCTAAAATCAGTGGCATGGTGAGCCAATTGATGCAGGGGCCCCCCAGCATTGTACAGACGATGTATATGAACAAAAGCCCTGAGGGCGGAACGGGTGTTGCTTTGCATCAGGATACACATTATATCCGAAACGAACCCAATACACTTATGGCTTGTTGGCTTGCGTTGAGTGACACTGACAAAGAGAACGGTGGGTTGTGTGTTGTGCCGGGCAGCCACAAGAGACCGCTTTATGAAACTGGTGCGCCCAAAGATGACTCAGAGCATGCAGCGTGGGAAAAAGTGTATCAAATGCGTGGGCCTGATGGACAATCCTGGGATGAACCGATGACGTCGCACGAAATTCGAGGTTTGGACTCATCAGAGATTGTGTATTTGAGTGTGCCCAAAGGCGGCGGTGTATTTTTTACAAGCATGACAATTCATGGTTCTTTTGCTAACAGATCGGGGACACGCCCTCGGTTGGCATTTGCAACGCATTATGTAAAAGATGGTACGTGGGTATATCGAGCAGACATCCAAGAGACTGTTCCCGTGTAATATGTGGACGGTCTGTGTTTACTGTGACGGATAAATGGTATCGTCTATCATATTTCAAGCGAATTATTTCGAGTTCTATAAAAGGAGCCTCTCATGTATGTTGGATGTCAGTATTTTGGTACATCGAAGCACGAATTGCAATTTATGACGCGTCATGGTGTGACGCATATGGATACGCGAATTGACTGTGATGATCTTGATCTGATGTTAAAATTGCGTGATGAGGCCGCCGCCGAAGGTGTGGAATTGGAAATGGCTCATATACCGATTGCCGAGAGCATTACACTTGCTGAGGACCCACAAAGAGATAAAGATCTGGATGCTATTTGTCGTTGGATTGAAAATGCTGCCAAAGCTGGGATTCGTGGATTGAATTACAACTTTTCGGTTGTAGGATATCAGCGCACTGAACCCCGTTATGGGCGTGGGGGATCGCAATTTAGCTCATTTGAATCTTCTAAGTATAATAATGATGAACCGCACAAAGGCGGGCAGGTTGATCGGGACGAGATTTTTGCAAGAGCTTCTTACTTCTTGGAGCGCGTGATTCCCGTTGCAGAAGCAAACAAAGTGCAAATGGCGAGCCATTTGCCTGATCCACCCGTTCCTGTTATGCGCGGTGAGGTTCGATGGAATTATCCTGTTTATGATGGTTTGAAGCGTTTCAGTGAATTGGTAGACAGTCCTTATCACGGATTTAACTTTTGTTGTGGTGTTGCAGCAGAAGGGTTAGACAATCCTGCCGAAGAGTTACCGCCGATCGTGGAATACTTTTCTGAAAAGAAAAAGATCTTCAACGTTCACTTTAGAAATATTCGTGGTGGTTTGAACGACTTTGTGGAAACCTGGCCTGATGAAGGTGATGTGAATATGCATCAATTGGCGAAGATTTTTCACCGCACAGGTTATCCATATATGTTGATGCCAGATCATGCCCCACTTCATCCTGATGATGTTGCACCCGAAGGCGTTTCCGGTCGTGTGCGGCAGGGGTGGGCTTTTCAATTTGGTTATATCAAAGCGATGATCCAGTCTGCTGCCGATTCAGATTCGTAGAAGGTGATTTCATGCTGACACATTTGGAAATTCGGTCACAAGAACCTGTACTCAATGGTAAATCATTTGGTGCGGTAGGTGCCTACGAAGCGGTTATTGGAACGGCTCGGTTCGCTGTTGATCCAAAACATACCAGCAATGTTCCTATTGTTGATTTGGATTTGGCACCGGTCAATGAAGCTGGTTTGGTAACTTACTGTGCAGATTTTCATTTGCTCAAGCCCGTAGATGCCTCCCGTGGCAATGGTGCGGTATTTTATAATGTGGTAAACCGAGGACGCCATACGGCTGTGGCCACATTTAATTTGGCCACAGGTGCCAACCGACCTGAAACGGTAGACCATATTGGTGATGGTTTTTTGATGCAGGAAGGATATACCGTTGCGGCTTGTGGTTGGCAAGCTGATGTGCCACCGGCGTCTGATGATGAAGTCAACTTGTTGACGTTGAATGTGCCAACAGTGGATGTGACGGGGCCTGTGGCGTGTGAAATATTGGTGGATGAGAGCACCCATTTACATTCGCTTGGCAGTCGGTATCACAATCCTTATGAACCTGCAGACTGGCAAGAAGAAGACGCGGTTTTGACGGTTCGAGCCTATCCGTATGATGCGCCAAAAGTGATTGCGAGAGACCATTGGGTGTTTGACCGATTGGCCGATGAGCGTGCAGGTATTCGGTTTGATGAAGGTTTTGAGCCGGGTTTGATTTACAACTTGGTTTATACTGCCAAAGATCCGAGTGTGATGGGCCTTGGTTTTTCTGCGACACGCGATTTTCTGTCGTTTTTGAAATACGGTGAAGCGGGCAATCCCTTAAGGGATGCGATAGATCGGGTCCATGCATTTGGTTCATCGCAAAGTGGTCGTTTTTTACGACACATGCTCTATCAGGGATTTAACCAGGATGAAGCGGGCAGAAAAGTGATGGACGGTGTGATGGCCAATGTGGCGGGTGGTGCATTTGGATCTTTTAACCATCGGTTTGCACAACCCTCTCGCCATGCAGGTGCGCATTTTGATGTGTTTTATCCGACAGAGCAATTTCCATTTACCGATTTGCCACAATCTGATCTTCAGACTGGAGAAGCGGCTGGTTTGCTGGATATGTGCGATGAAGCGGAAGTTACACCAAAGATTTTTTATACCAACACGTCAACTGAATATTGGAATCGCAGTGCGTCCTTATCTCATACCGACCTCTTAGGTCAAAAAGATGTTGAGATACATTCTGATGTGCGCATTTACCATTTTGCAAGTACCAAACATGGCCCAGGAGATGTTCCGGTAAACCCCAATGTGGCTTTGCCACCCAATACTGTTAATTTTCGATATGGTCTACGTGCATTGATGGTGGCCTTAGATGAATGGGTTCGGGGTGATTTGCTGCCACCCAAAAGTTGTTATGGGAAAATTGCAGATGGTACTTTGGTGACATTGTCTGATGTTCAATGGCCCAAGATTCCTAATATGCCACGCCCTGAGCGCATACGACAACCCCTGCGATTAAATTGGGGTGATCGTTGGGGCGACGGAGTCATTGATCGGGAACCACCAGAAATGGGGGAAGCTTATGCTGTTTTGTTGCCACAAGTCGATGGAGATGGTAATGAGGTTTTGGGCATCCGCATGCCTGAAGTTGTCGTGCCATTGGGAACCTTTACCGGTTGGGAATTCCGATCGGAAGATATGGGGGCAACGGACGCGCTGATTGGGTTACAAGGTATGTGGATACCCTTTGCGCTAACAGATGATGATCGGTTAGATGATGAAAGACAATCTTTGGCTGCACGGTATCAAAACCGTGAAGAATACTTGGGCAAGGTTGCATTGGCAGCAATTGATTTGGTTGAAAAACGCTTGATGATGCGTGAAGATGTGTCGCATGTTGTGACACGTGCTAGACAGATGTATGACTGGATGACACATTCAGAGAGAAGATAAAAGGATATCGGAGGTTTATATGCTGTTAATTGATGCCCATTTGGATTTGGCGATGAATGCGTTGAATTGGGATCGCAATTTGGATATGCCTGTGCATGCCATTCGAGAACACGAACAGGGTATGGAGCAAAAGGGTCGTGCGCGAGGTACGACTGCATTTCCGGAAATGCGAAAAGGCGAAGTGGGGCTTTCTGTGGCAACTGTTATATCGCGCACGGCAAGACCCAACAGCCCCGCAGACGGTGCCGCATGTCAGGAAATCTCTTATGCCAAAGCGCAAGGGCAGTTGGCCTATTATCGGGTATTGGAATGGCAAGGCAAAGTGCGTATGATTTCGGATTGGGCGGGTGTAGAGGCCCATATGAAAGATTGGGATGCACGAGGTGCTGAAGCGCCGTTGGGTTTTATTTTAAGTATGGAAGGTGCAGATCCTATTGTGTCACCCGAACAGGTACCGTTGTGGTGGAATGATGGTTTGCGCATTGTGAGTTTGTCGCATTACGGTGTGAGTGCCTATGCACATGGAACGGGCACTGTTGGTGGTTTAACCGATCAAGGACCAGACTTGCTTCGCGCAATGGACGATGTGGGGATGATTTTGGATGTGACACATTTGGCGGATCAAGCATTTTGGGAAGCTGTCGACATTTTCAATGGGCCTGTGATGGCAAGTCACAATAACTGCCGATCTTTGGTACCTGGTGAGCGTCAATTTACGGATGATCAGCTTAAGGAAGTGATCAAACGTGGCGGGGTTATTGGCGCCGCTTTGGATGCCTGGATGTTGTATCCCAACTGGATTAAAGGTGAGACGCTGCCAGAGGTGGTAAGTTTGGAAGCTGTTGCAGATCATATTGATCATGTTTGTCAACTGGCAGGAAATGCTTTGCATGCTGGTATTGGTAGTGATTTGGATGGTGGATATGGTACAGAGCAAACACCGCACGATTTGGATACCATTGTTGATTTGCAGAAGATGGCCGATTTGCTTCAGAAGCGTGATTATTCTGATGAAGATATAAAGAATGTAATGCATGGAAATTGGTTGCGATTTTTTAAGACGGCGTGGTCTGCATAGTTTGGAGAATAGCATGGCAACAAACTTTGATATATCCGATTTGATTGGCGCAGCAGCCGGGCCGTGTTTGATGCTTCGGGATGATGATGTTGCATCTATCAATGCCAAAATTGACACACACGATTGGGCTAAGGGCGCGTTTGATGTATTAACCCGTCAGGTAAAAGGCTGGTTGGGGCGCAAAATCGAAATTCCCGAAAGGGGAGGACAATGGCCGCACTGGTATGCTTGTGAAGATTGCGGTATAAGGCTTGAGACCGTTTCTCCTACAGAGCACAAGTGTGCCAAGTGTGATCGGGTTTATTCGGGTGAGCCTTGGGACTCGGTGCCTCTAACGGCTGTGCACCAAGATCTGAGTCAAGCGCTTTTGTCTTTGGGTGTGTATTATGCGCTTACGGGCGAACAGGATGCTGCACGTAAAGCCGCCCAAATTTTATTGGGATATGCAGAGCAATACCCCCATTATCCGATTCGTGATCACAATTTAAAATCGGATACAGATTGGGCAACAAAAGTGTCTTGGGGGACGTTGGGTGAATCGGTTTGGTTGATTCCCGTTTGTGCCGGTTATGACTTGATTCGTGATGCAGGTGTTTTTATGCCAGCTGAACATCAAGCCATCCGTGAGCAATTGTTGCGCCCTGCGGCACGGCTGATCATGAAGCATAATATTGGCATTCACAATATTCAATGTTGGCACAATGCTGCAATTGGATCTGCAGGCCTGATGCTGCGCGATAGAGATCTTGTTTCATTTGCTGTTGAAAGTGAAGTGGGTGTCTTAGAGCAAATCAAACAAGGGGTACTCAGCGACGGATTTTGGCATGAAGGATCATGGGGATATCACTTTTATGGCATGCGGCCTCTACTTGCTTGGGTAGAGACTTTAAGAAATTGTGGTTTGGATCTATATGATATGCATTTGAAGCGTATGTTTGATGCGCCATTAAAAGCGATGTTGCCCGACGGCAGTTTGCCTGCCTTTCACGATTCGGGCGGGCCACACTTAAGGGCAACGGCACCCTCTTATGAAGTGGGTTTTGCAAGGTATCAAGATCCAGCGTTAGCTTGGCCATTGATTGGTGAGTCACGTGATAGTTTGCAGGCATTGCTCTATGGTGCAGAAACATTGCCCAAAGAGATACCTGAAACGGGGCGTAGCACACACTTGAATCGATCAGGTTTTGTCTACTTACGCCAAGGCGAAAAAGACGATCCCAACTATTTGGCATTGGATTACGGCCCTCACGGTGGCGGGCATGGGCATCCAGATAAATTGGGTTTTGTTTTATATGGTGCGGGTCAAGTTTTGGCCCCTGATCCGGGTTCGGTTGCTTATGGAATTCCTATTTATCAAAAGTGGTACAAACAAACGGTTAGCCACAATACATTGTTGGTCAATCAGAAATCCCAAATTCCTTGTACGGGTCAATTAGATGTTCTTGCAAATGGAAAAGATTTTGATGTGGTACGTATTTCGGCAGAAGAAGCATATGAAGGGGTGCGTTTATCACGCACAGTATTATTTCTTGGAAACACAACGCTGTTCTTAGATCGTATGACTGGCGGGCAGCATCATATGTTTGATTGGGTGTTACATTGCCGGGGGCAATTACGTACCGATTTTAAACGAAGCCGCAGCAAGGAATCTATTGGTGAAGGCGATGGTTATGAACTCATCGAAGATGTACGCTTAGGTGCCCCAGAGGGAAATTGGCGAGCAACGTGGCGCACCGAAGATGCTGGATTACGCTTGAGTATGGTGGGGAGCAGAAATCCAACAGAAGTCATTTCTGGACGGGGTTATGATAATGCAGGAGATGGATTGGGAACCCCGGGTGAATCTCAAACGCCATTAATTATTGCACGCCGACGCGTAAGGAGGCGAACCACTTTTGGGGCGGTGTTGCAAGTTTTTAAGCAACGGCCTGTCGCAGAAGAGTTGTCTGTTGCGAATGTGTCTCCATCCCGCCGTGCACGGGGGCTTACCTTGACACGTGGCAAAACAAAAACGACTCTGATTAGTGCTTATATGCCGGGTGCTGTGACTTGGGAAGGTATTGAATTTGAAGGGCGCGTTTTGGTTGCCCAAGTAGAAGGTCATAAAGTGCCACGCGTTGTTTTATGTGAGGGGACGAAATTGACTTGGGACGATCAAATTTGGTTGTTAGAGAAAACGGCTTCTGTTCAAATTGAACGATTGGAACGGGGTATGCGCGTTACAAATGTTGGCGATAATATTGCCGATGTTGGAGTTGATGGGCGTGCTGTTGCACTGAGCCCTGGCAAACGATGGATGGTGCCCAATGTATAGGAGTGCGGATTATTTATGAAACGTGTGATTAAACCTAAAGGTGTTGGGCGCATTGAGATTGAAGAGCTCTCGGTGCCTGAAATTCGTCAGACCGAAGTGCTTTTGCGTGCAGAACGAACACTCATTAGTCGGGGGTCTGAAATTTGGCGTCGGTATGCACGTGAAGAAGCCATTGATCCTAAGATGATGGGATATTCTTTTGCCGGATCTGTTGTGCAGGTGGGGTCTCGGGTGGATGATTTGTCTATGGGAGAACGTGTAGCTGCTTTGGCACCCCATGCGGAATATGTTGCTTTGGAGGTCACAAATTCACCTCATAAACCTTCGGTTGTTTCTTTGCCCGATAGCCTCTCTGCAGAAATGGCAACCTTTTGGCCATTGGCGACGAGTTCTACATTGTGGATGCAGCAGACAGAAGCCAAGGCAGATGATACGATGGTCATTTTGGGACAGGGTTTGGTAGGGAGTGGGTGTATGCAGGTTGCTAAAGCATTACTGGGTTGCCGAGTCATTGTTGTGGATGCCTTGCAATTGCGATGCGACTTGGCAAAGGAGTTGGGGGCTGACGAAGTGATTCATGCTGGCGAATGTGACCCAGTAGAGGCGGTTAAAGAATTAACGGGCGGCAAGGGTGCCGACATTGTTGTAGAAGCTGTGGGTGGGCGCCAAGGTGCAAAGGCATTTGTTCAGGCTCAAGATATGCTTGCCCGAGGGGGGTTATTGCAGGTATTGGGTTTGTACGAGGACGAACCATTGCCTTTGGATTCTTCAAAAATTCAAGGCAAACGACTCATCGGCGGTTATTTAGACCCAACAAAAAGACCTGAAGGATCTGATCGGGCCATTCAATTGTTGATGGATGGCAAAATTGGTATTGATCAGATGATTACGCACCGGTTTCATTTTGAAGAGGCGGCTGAGGCTTTTGATTTGTTATATAAACGATTGGATGAAACGATGGCTGTGATGTTGACTTGGAGAGAATGAGCAGGCAATTAAAAATGCAAAAGAGGATCAAAAACAAGAGGAAAAAATCATATTTGTCAGGTGGTCATTGACGTCTGGATGATCGATTACAAATCAAC
>JABIFK010000167.1 GCA_018650745.1 Candidatus Latescibacterota bacterium
AAAGACAAAACGCGAGAGTGTTGGGCTGTCTGTGGCGGCTTGGCTGAGGTTGTTGGTCATGTCGATGGAGACAGTGGCATCATCCCAGGTTGCTTCGGGAAAGGGGTTTTTGGCCGCAAAGTGTACAACTGCGCTGACTTCATTGATGGCGGTGCGCCAGCGTTGGTCTTGCCAGTCGGATAGATCACAGGTGATGAGGTCTATTTGAGGTGGATCGGTATGAATTTCGGAGATGGTTTGCAGTTGTTCTAAACGGCCAGGTTCTGCGTCGCGCAGGTCAAGGCCAACCAGGCGGGGGGCTGCACTGTGTTCGGCGAGATGACAGAGAAGTTTCCAGCCGAGGTTGCCGAGTGCGCCGGTGACGGCGATGCCGTTTTGGATGTGTGGATTCATAAATAATTAAGGTAAAAGGCAAAAGTGAGGGTCAATGGGTTTGGTGTTTGTGAATATATAAGACTATGGGGATGAGGCAAGGGAAAAGAAGGGATTGGGGGCTTGCAAGGGGATGGGGAATTGTATAGAGGAAGAGGAATAAAGAGGTTCGAGAAAATGAACGGGTGTTAAGCATGAAAAAAGTCCGATATTTTTATCGGGCTTTTTTTGTCTTCGACGACTTCCTTTTTGTTAACGACAACAAAAAGGAAGCAAAAAATGTCGCTGCTGCGCAGGGCTTTGAATGGGATTCAGCGTTTTTATGAACGTAAGCCACCCTCACCAGCCTGCGTGGTTCCCGCCCTACCGCGTGTGCCACACGCCCCTTCCGCACACACCCAACACACACCGCCAACCACACAAAGGCCCCTTCCACCAATGAGTCATATTCAAGTTATAAGTTCTTTTATGTGGTTGATTTGTGTAAGATCTCTGTTTGGTAGGTTTCTTCGGCAATATCCCAATCAGACTCATAGGGTGCGGTCGGTTGAAAGTCGAGTCGTTCGAGGTCGAGGGCCTGCAGAATGCCCCGTTCTACAAGGGAAAAGTCCGTTGGGTTGGGGCGGTTGAAGTTGAGTTGTTCTTTTAAGACCACGGGTGGGTTGCTCATAAAACGCGGTGTGCCTTGCAAGTTATTTGAAGAGGCGTGGATCATGAAGGGGTGGCAAATGGTAAAGTCGCCTATTTCACCTGTGACTTCCACAAATTCGGTGCATTGTTTGACGATCTCATTTGCGGGAACTCGGGGTACACCTTCTGGGCGATCGGCCAAATAGCGGGCTACGTGTTTGATGGAGTCGGTTGCAATAAAAGTGGCACCGCCTTGGTGGGCCACATTTGACCAGAGCAGGATGGTGAGCAAGGCTTGTTCGCGGCTGTTTAAGAAGTGACGAAAGTAACCGCCATCAACATGCCAGCCTCGCACATCTGGTGATGGTGGTTCCCATTCTTGGTCGCTGCCTCGGTGAAAGTTGACAATAAAGGCGTCGTTCCATTTGGCTGAGGTGATTTTGTCAAAATGGCCTTCGATTTGGTAAATCTGATCTTCGATACGGTCTTCACCACCAATCACATCACAGATGGCCAACCAGGCTTTTTCAGATAGGTCTTTGATGGGGATAGCTTTTTCTGGGTACATCCAAACGAATTCTTTTTCCCATGTGTTGGGATCTTGTTTGTCATATCCCAAACGCTGATAGGTTCTGTCTGTCCAGCGTTGGGCCAATTCTGGATCAATACAGCCCTTGATGGTGAGGTAGCCTTTGGTGAGAAAATGTTGAACCTGTTCGTCGGTGAGTACTTGGTAATTGTTTGACACGATCTGATTTCCTTATGTGTTGGCATTTTGAAACCTTACTCAGTTTGATATGCGCATATAATAATATGTATTGGATGATAAGCAAAAAAAAAGAGAATGGGTCACGCTCCCATTCTCTTTTTTGTGTGTACAAGTTATTTGATCTTGTGCGGAATCATTCGCTTTTAGCCTTTAATTTTTCTGCAAGGAAGTCACCCGCAAGAGCGTGTGCAATTTCTCGTGCTTTGGAGTCGTCTTCCATTTTTGGGTCGTTGTGGATGGTGCATTCGATACCGAGCGCATCCATTTTTGTTTTGAGGTCGAAGCCGAAGCGGGGATGATGAATGCCATAGTTGGGATCGTCTTCGTCTGTTGGGGGGCGGTTTTCTCGTTTGTAGATGCCAAATACGGGTGGGTCGCCTTTGGTGAGGAAGTTGATGGCCGCGCCGTCTTCGACACGTGCCGTGGCTGCTTCATCCATTTCAGGCCAGACATCACGGGGCACGCCAAACAGTTGGGCAAGGGCACGATGGGTGTGTGCGGTGCCACCAATGACGTGTGAAATGAACCGAGGATCGTAGGTGGTTTGGCCTTCTGTGGTGACAATGCATGTGAGGCGTGTGGATTCTCGAAGCACAGGATCTTCATTTTTCGGATCGGCCATGTCTGGACGGAAAGCGAGCCAAGATGAGATACCAGCTCCGGCAGAGCTTCCGGCTGCTGCGATGCGGGTTGGGTCAATGTTGAACTCTGATGCGTGGTGGCGGATATATTGGAGGGCATAACGACTGTCGTGAAAAGGGGCGGGGTAAATGGCGTGTTGGGAGAGCCGATAACTGATGGAGATAACGGAGATACCGCGTTGGAGAGACTCGGTGAAGAGCCCTTTGTTGATGCGTTCTTTGTCGCCATTCATAAAACCGCCACCGTGAATGTAGAGCAGGAGGGGATGAGGACCGGGGCCGGGTGCGCTGTAGAAATCCATGACATTGCGCTCGTGTGGGCCGTAGGCAATGTCGGTGCGGTCTGGTTTGAATTCGTTTGAGCTTGCGGCGTTGGTATTCATAGTGGGTACCTGCGTGGGATTTGTGATGGTTGATGGATCGGTGTGTTTCGGATGAGCGGCGTTTGTTGCGGTGATTAACGCTATAATCTATAATATCGTCACTGCGATGTGGGTACGCATTCTGGGCGTATTCCTGTTGGGGTGTGTTGAATCGATAAGTGGTTTGAAAACGTGCTTCCCAGTCACTTATGGGTTTAGCGGTCTTTCATAAAGGCACTTGCTCGCTGAATGCGATCTTCTGGATCGTTGCCGCCCGGAAACTCGAAGCAATAGATGATCTTTTGCGGCTGGGTATCGAGGGCTGCGAAGATTTCTTTCATTGGCAGATCGCCTTCACCAGGTACGCTGGTGCCGCCTTCGCTGGGGTCTTTGACGTGTACGTATGCTGCACGATTGCCAATGGCTTGGATGGCTTCGAGTATGTCTTGTTTCCAGCCTGCGTAATTGCCTGTGTCGATATTTGTTTTAAGTGTGGGCACTTGGAAGTGGTTGAGGACGGTTTGGATTTCGGCGAGGGTGCCACCGGGCGAATTGGCATAGTTTTCGAGTGCAATGAGGATGCCATTTTTTTCGGCACGGTCTATGACGGCTTTTGCTTTGTCCCAAGCAGGATCGTTTTCGTCTGTGGGTACGGGGCCACTGAAGATGCGCAGAAGAGGAGAACCGATTTGAGCCGCGGTGTCTACATCTGCCAGCAGTTGATCGTAGTCGTCTCCTT
>JABIFK010000158.1 GCA_018650745.1 Candidatus Latescibacterota bacterium
AGGCAATACAATGAAGAAGTTTTTAGGTGTTTTAGCAGCAGGTTTATTAATGGTTGGTGCGGTGTCTGCTCAAGAGACAACCGTTGACGCTGGTTTGGATGTTTTGTCGGGATATGTCTGGCGTGGTGGTGTTATTGGTGCGGATGACAAGGTGGTGTTGCAACCCAGTGTTGGTTTGACGTTTGGAGAAAGTGGTTTGTCTGCGGGTGTTTGGGGATCGGCTTTTGCACAAAGTCGTGGTGCATTAGACCCAGCCGATGAAGTTGATTTTTGGGTTGATTATTCGGGTTCATTGGGTGAAGATTCTCCCCTGGGTTTTTCGATTGGTTTTACAGAATACTTGTTTCCCAACGCAGGATCTGGGGCCAAGCATTCTGAAGAAGCCTATGTGGGGCTCTCGTTGGATAATTCTTTGGCTCCTTCATTGACGTTTTATTATGACTTTGGTTTGGCCGATGCTTGGTATGCCGTTTTAAGTGGTGGAACAGATGTGCCTTTGGGTGAAGACGAAGATGGTCCTGCATTGAGCATTGGGGCCAGCGTTGCTATGAGTGACTATGGTGGCAAAACGGGCTTCAACGATGTAACAGGAACAGCATCTATCACTCTTCCTGCAGGTCAGTTCTCAATTTCACCGATGGTTGGTGTGACCTATGCCGATGATAAGATCAATGTGGATAACACGTCATTTTGGGGTGGTGTGAGCATTGGTATTTCGTTGAGCGGTGAATAGTTGGTGTTTTTAAAAATGATCCGGGATGGCGTTTTTGATTCGCTTCGTGGCGTGGCAGATCGAACGCGACCGGATGTTGGTGGGGGAGCCCTTTGGGTTCCCCCGCTTTTTTATGTACTGGAGAGAATGCTTTTTAGATGGGTGAGGATGAGTTTTGTTGCGAGGGTGGTGTTGTATTCGCAGGGGATGATAAGGTCGGCTTGTTTACGGGAAGGGGCAACGTAGGTGTTGTGCATGGGGCGCACGGTGCTGAGGTATTGCTGGGTAACAGATTCTGGAGTGCGTCCGCGTTCGGTGACATCACGGGTGAGGCGACGCGCAAAGCGGATGTCTGCATCTGCATCGACGAATATTTTGAGATTGAAGAGGTCACATAGGGATGTGTTTTCGAAGAGGAGAATGCCTTCTACGATGATAATGGGACGTGGTGTTAGGGGAATTGTTTCTATGGTGCGTGTATGAGATGTGAAGTCGTATGTGGGAATTTGGACCGTTTGGTTGTTGGTGAGGGCCTTGAGATGGGTTATTAATAATTCTGTTTCAAGTGCGTTGGGGTGGTCGAAGTTGGTTTGTGCTCGGGTTTCTAGGGGGAGGTGGGATAGGTTGCGGTAATATGCATCGTGAGGAATAAGGCAAGCTTGAGGGGGGGACAGGGCACTTAAAAATGTTTGGGCGAGGGTTGTTTTACCTGCGCCAGTGCCGCCGGCAATGCCGATGATGTAAGGTATTTCCATAGAGGGTTTCATATCTGTGGTTGCGTTTTGGGTTTTGCTGGTTATTTTGATGATCACAAAGTAAAACATTGGATCTGTTTGGGAAAGCACATTTTGATGGAGGGGTATGATGCGTATCGTTGAGACTGATTTGGAGATTCAGCGTGAACCATTTGCACGGCCTTTTGGTTTTAAGGGCTCGGCATTTCATGAGAAGTGGAATTTGGTGGTTAAGGGGGTGGATGAAGAAGGCCATGTTGCTTTTGGACTGGGTGGATTGGCGGTGCTGTGGTCGGATGCGAATGTTTTTTCGGCACATACTGAAATGGGGGGGAATGTCTTGCAGGCAGCAGTTTTGGAATATGCTTTGCAACGTGCGAAAGATGTCGATTTTGACAGTCCCCCCGATCTGTTTGATGCGATTGTGGATGATGTGTATGATTATGGGAAGCAGATTACGGGCAACGCAGATTTGAGACGTACGTTTATTTTGATTGCACTGGTGGCATTGGATAATGCCGCTTGGTTATTGTATGCCAAGCGCAAAGGTTTGTCGTCGTTTGATGAAATGGTTCCTACGCAATATCGATCTTTCTTTTCTGAAAGGCAGTCGCATGTTGCCATTGTACCGGCGGTGGGGTACACATTGCCAATGTCGGAATTGCAAGGGCTCTTGGAAAATGGTGCGTATGTGTTGAAGATTAAAATTGGGCATCCGGGTGATGAAGCGGAGATGGTAAAGAAAGACAAGGTTTGGTTGTCGCAGATTCATGATTTGGCGAAGGGTTTTGAAACACCCATGACAGATTCGGGGCAGGTGTTGTATTATTTGGATGCCAATGGGCGGTATGGTGAAAAAGAAAGTATGGCGCAGGGGTTGGATCAGGCAGATAAAGAAGGGTTTTTGGATCGTATTGTGTTGATTGAAGAGCCTTTTCAAAGACCCAACGAAATTGATGTTCATGGGTTGCCTGCTCGATTTGCAGGGGATGAGAGCATTGAGACGGTAGCTGATGTGGAAACGCGGGTTGCACAGGGGTATGGGGCGATGGCGATTAAACCTGCGGGTAAAACATTGTCGTTGGCATTTCGAATGGTTGAGGCAGCGGCAGCAGCAGAGGTGCCGAGCTTTGTGGCTGATAATGCTTGTGTGCCCGTTTTGGTAGAGTGGAACAAGAATGTTCAGGCGCGATTGCCCAATTTTCCGGGGATGAAGGGCGGGCTGATGGAATCGAATGGGCCAGAGAATTATGGGACGTGGAATCGGATGTTGTCGGAGTATCCATTGCCAGATGCGGCGTGGTTGCGGCCACAGAAAGGGGCATTTGTTTTGGGGGATGGGTATTATGGGCATAGTGGGGGGATTTTTGAGGAGCCTAAATTTTATACGAGGCTGTTTGAGCGGAATAAATAGGTAGAGGGTATATTCGGGTTTATTGTGCGTTGGATATTTGGAGGATTGAGTAGGCGACGATGCAAAATATGAGGATCAAGGTGAAAATGATCCCTCCTATGGCGGTAGACAAGCGTGAGGAAGCGTTGGTCTTTTATTTCTTGAAGATGTATGGTTTGCAGATCTGTATGCGGATCTAATTTGAAGCTGTAATCAGTTTGATCGGGGTCTTCGGGGGCCGGCGTTGGGGTGCCTTGGGTGATGAAACCGAGGATTAGCTATAAGAGTCACTGGACATTGGTTTTTGTACAGCTTATATTACTCGAACTTCCAATGGATAAACAAGAAAATGTTTTGGAATGTAAAAAATAAGTCTTGATAGGACGTTTTGTCTGTGAGATCCATTCTGGCTTTCTGGTTTTAATGGTATTCATCATATGGCACAGCAAATAGAAGAAGAGATATCACTTGAACCCGTTCGACGTGCTGTAACGTATCGTGCTTTGGGTTTGGGATTGGCGTGTTCGGCGTTTTTGGCTTGGGGCGGGCATTATACAAGGCATATTGGGCACACCACAAAAATGGCACAAGACCATTTGCCTTGGGGGGCAGTCGTACCCTTTTTGTTGATTGCTATTGTTTTGAATAAAGTACTTGAAAAACTGCGCCCACAATGGGTGCTGCGTCCATCTGAGTTGTTGGTGATTTTTAGTATGGCGTTGGTGGCATCGGCACTGCCCAGTTATTTTATGGGGCACTTAATTGCCAATGTGGCGGCGCCTTTTTATTTTGCCAATACTGAGAATCGTTGGGCCGAAGATATTCACCCGCATTTGCCTGAATGGGCCGTGGTATCAGACCCGGTGGCTGCGCGTTGGTTTTTTGAAGGGTTGCCTGTGGGGGCTGAGGTTCCTTGGGATTTGTGGGTGGTGCCCATGATATGGCGGTTGAGCCAAGTGTTTATGGTCGCGGTGTTTGGGTTTTGTGCCGTGTCGTTGTTGCGCAAGCAGTGGGTGGAGCATGAGCGTTTAACTTTTCCATTGATGACTTTGCCACTTGAGTTGGTGAATCGGGAACCGCGGGGTTTTTGGCCGGTTGGTTTTATGAACCAGCCCGTTTTTTGGTGGGGCTTTGCACTTGCGTCATTTCCGATTTATTGGAATATGGTTGGTTATTTCAATCATTTGTTTCCAACCATTCCGAGGGATTTGGGTTTGATGTCTTTTGGGCGAGACTTTCCGCCCATACATACGCAGTTTTATCCGGTGATTATCGGTGTGGCATATTTCATGGAATTGGATATGTCGTTTAGCATTATTGTGTTCCATTTGTTGCTCACATTTGAGATGGGTATTTTTAATCGGTTGGGCATTGACATTGGCCCCACGCACGTATGGCCATCATCGGAGTTTGAAAATTGGCAAGGGTTTGGTGCAATTTGTGTGTTGGTGCCTTGGAGTTTGTGGATGGCACGGGGTCATTTAAAAAATGTATTTCGCAAGGTATTTTTGAACGCTGAAGACGTGGATGATTCTGGAGAGGTATTACCCTATCGCATCACTGTTTTGGGTTTGTGTGTGAGTGGGGTGTTTATTGTGGCTTGGTGTGTGGCTTCGGGCATGTCGGTTTTTGTGGCTGTGGTCGTGTTGGTTTTAATAACGGTTGTTTGGTTGGGTATGACACGCATTTGTGTGGAGGGTGGTTTAATTAGCAGCCGTATGATACAAGGCCAGTTTGTGGCATATCGCATGGTTGGGTTGGAAGGGTTGTCGCCACGGACACTCACTGCTTTTGCACTTACAGAAACCTGGCACCATGACATTAAAACGATTTTGATGGCCAATTTGGGCAATGCGACCCGTTTATACGATGGCTTTCGGCAAGATCGTTGGCGGTTGGTTTTGGGATTGGCATTGTCGCTGATTGTGGTGATTACGGGCAGTGCCTATTATCAGATCTCGTCGAGTTATGAGACTGGGGCATTTAATTATGGTGGCATTTATGGGCCTTATGTGCAAGGGACCTATAATACGATAGCGGGTTATATCCGCGATCCATTTGGCTTAAAACGCGAGCGCATATTTATTTCTCTGATTGGGATGGGGACGACAGCCTTGATGTTGGGTTTGCGGTATGCTTTGCCGTGGTGGCCTTTACACCCCATTGGATTTGCCGCATCAACGGCTTATCCTGTGAATCGAATTGTCTTCTCTATCTTTTTTGCATGGTTGGCCAAGTTTATTATTTTGCGCATGGGCGGTATCGATCTGTATCGCAAAGCATCGCCATTTTTCTTGGGGTTGATGGTTGGGTATTTTGCTGGGGTCGGTGTGTCGTTTGTTGTGGATTTAATTTGGTTTCCATTGGATGGGCATTCTTTGGCATTGTATTAGGTCGTTTTACTTTGAATGTCTGATAAAAAACAAAAAGGTGATGAGACTTAGGTCTCGTCACCTTTTTTATTGTACTGTTAAACCTCATCTTTACGGGGGCGTCCTCGTGGTTTGCGATTTTTCATCTGTCTAACGTCTTCTGGGGTAAAGGTCCAACTTCTGCCCATGCGTGTGCCAACATTTTTGGTTCGGGCCAATAGGCGCACAGCATTCTCGGATAGATTTAGGATATTTGCGACATCTAATGTGGTATAACGACCTGGATGTTGTTGGGACAGGTATTCGTTGAGCGTTTGGTGCAGTTGTGCATGATGAATGGCCAGAGCAGCTTGAGAGGCATAGATCATGAGGCGGTCAATGCGCAGTGGGTCGAGTGGGAATTTGTGGGGTGCGTTGTCTAATGAAATTTTACCGACAATGCCGTTGTTGATGAGTGGGAGTTCTGCCCATTCGTAATCTGAAGTGCCAAGTACATCTTGGAGTTGGTCGCGAAAAGCTGAATGGGTATTACGTCTTTGGTAAATTTGAGCTTTTTGGGTGCTGAATATTTTCTGACTGTGTGAATCTGTGCTGATGGAAACTTTTTCACCTCGGAAAGAAGCTATGGGATCACTGCCTACCTGGCGTGTTCCTACCAACGCATGGTCACTTTCATCGTATAAATAAATACGTACACGGTCATACCCTTGTCCGCGGATATGTTCCAAAATGAGATCGAGTGTGTCTTCTAATTTGTGTGATGTCTGTACGACCGAAATGATTTCGTGAAGTGCTTGCATTTCGTATTGTGAGTAAAGGTGTTTGATCACCACAGCAACGATATCAATGAGTGATAAAACTGTGTTTAGGTGTTCTTGGGTGTATTGGTGGGGTTTGGTATCTGTAAAATTGAGTGTGCCTGCTACATAATGATTGTCTAAAATAATGGGCACTATAAGATCTGAACGCATGCCTTCTGCAATGAGTTTTTTGTCATGGATATAGCGCTGATCTTCGGAGATGTTGTCACGTTTAATGGGTTGGGACAGTGCAAACGCATCGTGGGATGCTGATTGGGTCATATGCTGTGGGCTGACCGTTAAGAATGGCCGTAGCATGCGCAATTCGTCATTCTGGTAAAAATACCATCGATCTAAAATATGCAAACCTAAACTCAGGCGATGACAGGGAATGCACTCTTGCAAGATCTGGCTCATTTCACGAACCACGTTTTGACCAGAAAGCCCGGTATTTAGTATTTTGCTGATTTGGAGAATGACTTTAGAGGTTTTGGCCATAACCAGCCCCAGTCTATCAGTTTTGTTAATTTCTGAGTTAAATATTGTTAATTATTTCTTATAAGTTTTTAAAAAACTGTGGTTTACAACATATTTTATAATGCTTGACACCCAAACTTGAGGACTTTAGATTGATGAAAATTGACCCATATCTATTTTTTATTCATGGCTGTGGTCGGAAAGAAATTAACCTTGTTTTAAATAATTCGTTTCATTCTTAATGGAAGGTAAACAAGACATATCTTTAATATATACAGTATATAGTTGAAGATGTTTAAGGTCACTGTCAAGTGAAAATATAAGCCATTATTTTCCTGACTTGAAAGGAGGTGGTCTTGGGGCCGTTGTTGTCTTTTTTTGAATAAATAAGGTATAGGCCCAAGAATAAATCGAATCATTTTTAAATTTGTTTTCGACTGATGTTATTCAGTCATCTATCGTTCACTTGTTTCTTCTTCTTGGCCGGGAGAAGGAATTAGAGGAGAGTTTACATGAAAAACCGCTTCAGAGTTGCATTGTTTGCTCTTGTTGCGTTTGCTTTGGCGTTTGGAATGAGTTTTGACGCTGTTGCGCAAACGACAACGGGTAAAATATCAGGACGTATTACTGATAAGAACACAGGTGACCCCTTGCCAGGTGCCAACGTGGTTTTGGTTGGTACAAGGTTGGGTGCTACAACGGATGTGAATGGTGATTATTTTATATTGCAAGTAAGCCCAGGTGTGTATGAAGCACAGGGTTCGCTTGTGGGATATCATACCGTGAGCACCACAGGTGTGGTGGTGAGTGTGGATCGCACGTCGCCTGTGGATTTTGCATTGACCGAATCGGCAATGGCATTGTCGGAAATTACGGTTGTGGCAGAACGCCCACCGATTGAATTAGAAGTGTCGTATGCACAAACGATTATGAAAGCCGCCGAAGTAAGAGAAGCCCCAGTGGGTCCACGTTTGCGTGATGCATTTGCTACGCAAGCTGGTGTGGATACCGATAACTGGGGTATTACTATTCGTGGTGGGAATGAAGAAGAGATTATGTATACGATGGATGGTGTGGGTATGAAAGACAACCGCAACAACCGTCCGTATTCTTCATTTTCGAAAACGGCTTTGGCTGAAGTTCAGATTTTGACGGGTGGCTTTAGCGCCGAGTATGGCGATGCCCGTAGTGGTATTGTGAACATTATAACCAAAGAGCCGCGTCAGCTTCTGATTAGTGCTGATGGGCGTTATAACCCTGCTGGTAAGAAGCACATGGGTGATGAAGTTTACAGCTCTGCCAACTATTGGGACAAAGGTCGGTTTGAAAATGATGGTCCCACAGGTGATTTGAATAATGATGGCACTGTAGACTTTAAAGGTTGGAATCAGGAGTTTCAAGACCGAGGTGGTCCTGCAGGTGGCTGGACAGCAGGTATTTTTGATCAGCCGATTACAAGCGTTGCACAAGCCAAAGGCATTTGGGATTGGCAACATCGCAACTTTGAGCTTGACGGCAACAGTGGTTTTAATGCCAATGCTGCTGATCGTGAAGCGGATTATTTCTATGATGCCACGGTTGGTGCGCCACTGATTGGTGACAGAGTTGGGTTCATGTTTACCAGCCAACGTGAGCGTACGGCTTATGTATATGATTTGTCTAAGACCTCGTATCGTGACAATTTCATTCAATCTAAACTGATTATGACACCCACGCCTACAACCAAATTCACTGTGAGTTATTTGCGTGGTTGGGCAGATGGCACTAAGAATGGTGACTTTACGGGAACGTTTATACGCTCTCAAGTTGAAGCCGCTATTCGCTTTGATGATGCGCAACAGTTTGCACCGGGTTCACAGAACAATCAGCAAACCATTACGCGCAATTATTTTACGGCGAATTGGTCACACACATTGTCACCCAAAACATTTTATAATGTGACAGCCCGTTATGGTAAGACCGATTGGGAAGCTACGTGGCAGAAGCCCCAAGCTGTGGGTGTACCTGTGGCAGCTATTTTCCCAGATGGCTCACTCCAAGCCGTGACAGAGAGTAACTACCAATCTGCGCAGGCTTCTGGTGCTGTGATTTTGGATGAAGCGCCTCTGGGTTGGAACTATACGAACCGCAAAGAAGATATCTTGGGTATTTATCGTTTGCGCGGTGGTGGTGGTGCCAGTCGTTCTGCTGACTGGTCAAATATCAAAGAGACGGATGTTACATTTGATATTACAAGTCAGATGACACCTGCGCATCAATTGAAGGCAGGTATTCAATGGCATACATTTAATCTGCGTGAGTTCCGCGGATATGTGTCTACATTGCCTAACAGACCGGAAGGTTTGGACAGTGACAATCCGGCAGATATTATTGCCACACAAACAGCTAACTTGCACAACTATCGCATTAAAACACCGTCTTATGGTGGTGCGTTTTTACAAGATCGCATGGAATATCGCCAGATCGTTGTGAATGCGGGTTTGCGGTTGGATTTTCATAAGCCTGACAAGTATTATGATCTTCCGAATCAACCTCACGATGACTACTTAGGTTCGAACGCCGAACGTTTGTATGCAAACCGTCGTGCGGTGCAACCTCCTACAAAGTGGGCCTTTAGCCCTCGTTTTGGTGTGTCACACCCAACAACGGCAACATCGAAGTTGTTCTTTAACTATGGTCACTTCTATCAAGTGCCCACAACCGTTGAACTGTATCGTGCGCAGTCTGGTGCAGGCGAACCATTGGAAAACTTTGGTAATCCTTGGATTGAGATGCCTCAGACCATTGCGTATGAGTTAGGATTTGAAAAGAGTATCGAAGGTAAGTTTTTGACTTCTGGGACGGTCTATTTCAAGGACATCGACAAAGAGATCGAGGCTAATACACGTTATTATGTCAACAACTCGACGGGCCGGAGCACGCGTTGGACAACACAAGGCCGTATTAAGGATGTGCGTGGTTTTGAGTTGTCATTTAAAAAGTCTCGGGGAAAACATTTTACGGGTTATATCTCTTATGACTTCCGTCAAGAGCGCTCCAGACGCATTGGGTGGGATCGTATTTATGACGAGAACACCGTTTCTACAGCATCATTCTTGACGATAGAAGGAAGTGCCAATGGTGCCAACCCGGCATTTAAAGCACGTCCGATTTGGAAATTGGGTCTAAACTTCCGCACGCCACTTGATTATGGTGGCGATGCCAGCATGTTGAAAGGTGGTTGGGATGCCAACATCTTCTTCCGTCGCGAAGCAGGTTGGTATATGAACTATAACCCGACCAATGACATTGCATTGCAGAATGTGTTGAATATGCAATGGACAGATTCCAATATGGCTGATTTCCGTTTGACAAAAGCCTTTGATGTGAAGGGTGCACCCCTGCTGTATTTGGAAGTGCATAACATTTTCAACTTTAAAAACTTCAACCATATGAATGACAATGACGGTGAAGTGTTTGACTATCCTGGCACCAATGACGATAACAATGCACGTAAGTATTTTGAATCGTTGGGTTGGGTGGTTGATTCGAGTGGTAAGCTGCAAGAAGGCAAACGCCCAGGGTCTGATATCAATGCAACGGATTATGGTACGATCTATAGACCTTATATGGCGTTTTTAGATGCACGTGACATGTCTATTGGTTTGCAGTTCTCGTTCTAAATTGAGCAAATGCCGGTGTTCGTAACCGAACACCGGCTTATTTTAAAGTTTGAGAATGTTGTCTTTTTTAAGGAGTATAAACTATGAAGCGATGGATTGCACTTTTGGTTGTGGGGCTGCTTTGCGGCAGTGCGCACGGTCAAAGTCATCAGCTTGGTAAATTGTGGGATGGACTGACGTGGCCGGGTGGTTTGGAAGAGAGTCGTGTAGACCCTGACATTGGCTACCGAATTGGTAGTGGTGGGTATAGTGTGGTGGGTTTGTATTCGACGTTTAGCGTGCCGTCTTATTTTGAAGCCGGCCAGAGTTTGGTAGGTACAACCCAAACGCCTTGGATGAATGACCTGTTAGATGACTTAGCAGATTTTTCTCCGGCAAAATTGGGGGGGACTCAAACGCGGTTGAACAAACCCAATCCTAAGTTTTTCCGTGTGACACCGCCAACACTCGTTCAAGATGGCAGTGAAATTTTACGGCCAGATTGGCGTTTGTTTCCCGCAGATGACGATGGCGTGCGTTCTGATTTGGGTGCTGATATGATGATCAGCAGCACCATTGTAAACTCGGAAGGTTTGCGCATTGTGACTGAGACGTATTCTTGGGCCAATGCAGAAGCCGATGATATCATCTTTGAAGTGAAGACGATTACATATCCGACCACGCCGCATGTGATTGATTTGCGTGCAGGTGAGCGTGGTATTGCATCGAGTTCTGAGACCGCCAGTTTAAACCCTGAATACAAAGACTTGTATTTGGGCACGAACTATTATCTGCAGCGTGGTGGTTCTGGCCCCAATGGGGGTGCTCACATTACGATTGTACCTGAAGATGGTGGGCGTGCTTTTGATGCGGGTTTGTTAGGTGGTATTTGGGATGAAGTGAACTATTACGATGATGTAGAAAAGATCGTGTATGCACACGATGGTGATGACAGTGGTAAGTTAGGCTTTCGCGCAGATGGCGATGATCGGGGCGAACCAGCACCTGGATCAGGTGATTTGCTCAGTGGTGCTGCTGCTGCCAATATCAGTGCGGGTGAGTTTATGGAATCGCACTATAAAGGGCGTGTGTTTTTGCATATTGACAAAACGCCGACAAGCAGCCCGAATGAACTAAGTGACAACTGGTTGGAAGATAACAGTGATCCTGAAAATGCTCAGCCTCGCGTGATGCGTTGGGTGCCGGGTGAGTCTTGGACGAGTACTCGCACCGCCGATCGCAAAACCGTGCATGATTTTTATGTTCAGTCTAATACCACGCGCGATCAACGTATTGCTGTTTCAGACCCAGATCGTGCAGGTTATGTGACACAAGAGCAGATCTATCAATGGTTGACCACGTTTGGTCCTTGGGATTTGAAGTTGGGTGAAAGCATTCACATTGTATCTGCTATGATTGTGAATGGCCCCTCAGAATCTGAAAACAAACGCGTGGGTGCCCAGTGGGCAAATGGGACTATATCATTTGCTGAAAAAGAAGCTTTTTTGGACAGTGGTTATGATTCATTGATGGCCTCTGTTGCTGTTGCGCGTCAAGCATGGGCGGGTCGTGTGGGCACAATGCCTAAGTTGCCTGCTGTGCCTGCTTGGCCTTCAAGCTTTACAGTTACTTCTGGCCCCGATCAAAATGAGTTGAGCTGGAATGCTGTTACGGGTGCCTCTACCTATCGTGTGTATCGTTACACTGGATTCCATACAGCAGTGCCTGAATTGTTGGGTGAAGTAACGGGCACAACGTATAGTGATGCCAATGCGCTTCGTGGTACGCGGTATTACTATTCTGTAACGGCAGTGGATGCCAGTGGCGGTGAAAGTTCTCGTTTTGCCACACGCACCGAAGCTGAAGGTGTGAGTCCTTTCCGTGGGCCGGCTTCAGACATTACACAGGTTCGCATTGTGCCTAATCCTTATCAGGTGCAAGGTGCAAACTTTACCGGACAAGCAAATAAACTGTTGTTTGTAAATTTGCCTGCCGCCGCGCTTATTCGCGTTTTTACTGTGACGGGTGATTTGATTACTGAAATCTCACATACTTCTGGTTCTGGTGATGAAGAATGGCCATTGATGATTTCAGACAACAATCAGTTTGTGACCAGTGGTATTTACTTTGCTCACATTACCGATACCAATTCAGGTGCAACGCACATCGAACGCTTTGTGGTCGTGCGATGAGGGCTCTCAGTGGTTGGTTATTTTACCTGCCTCATGGGTAGGGGATAGACTGCAACTGACAGCTTTATAAAAGGAGATGAACTGTGAAACGAATCGTAAAGGCCACATACTTGCTTTTTGTTGGTTTATTTATGGCAAGTTCGATGGTGGCAGTTGTTGATGCGCAGCAAACAGATCCATTGCGTGACCGTCAGCAAATTTTGCCTGATGGTGGCGCAGAAGAAGACAATCCTATTTTTATTAAAGTGGGGCAAGCCGGGTTTACGTTTATGAAGTTGCCGACCAATGCCCGTAATGCTGCTTTGGGTGATGCGGGTGTGGGGCAAATTGGCTCTGGTGCTGCGGGTGTGTTTTTGAATCCTGCGACCTTGGCGTTTTTTGAAGGCCGTGAAGCTTTTGCCACACATGTTGAATGGATTGCTGGTACTAAGGCAGAAGTGATTGGTGCGGCTTTTAATCTTCAAGGACGTGGAACAATTGGTATTGGTTTTCAGACGTATGATGCGGGCACTTTTAATGCCACATCAATTGATACCGATCCAGCAGGCAATGGTTTTACCAATGACGGCACTTTTTCCACGAGTAATTATGCTATTACAGCAGGTTATGGTTTGAAGATTACCGATCGTTTTGCGATTGGTGCCAACTTTAAACTCGCGCATCAAGATTTGGGTAATGGCAGTGTGTTGGTGGGTGGTAATTTGACAACCATCAGCAATTCGAAAAATGCATTTGCTTTTGATTTGGGCACTTACTTTAACACTGGCTTTCGTAACACGGTGTTGGCGATGAGTGTTCAAAATTTCAGTCAAGAGTTGACGTATCAACGTGAATCATTTGAGTTGCCACGCAATATTCGTTTGGGTGTGTTGGTAGATGTGTTGTCGATCGCTGGCAATACGCCTGTGCCACATCACTTGAACTTGGCATTTGATATCACCAATCCTGTAGACTTTGATGAGCAAGTGCTTGCGGGTTTGGAATATACCTTCCAAGCTGCTGGTAGCCCTCTTGGATTTTCTGGCCGAGGTGGTTATAAGACCAATCACGATACGGAGAGCTTCTCGTTTGGTGGGGGTCTGAAGTATTTGACCGAAGCGGGTAAAGGGTTGAAAATTGATTATGCCTATAAGAAATTTGATGCGAATTTCTTTAGCTCTGTGCATGTTGTAACGGCTGCGATTGACTTTTAATTTTAGCCTCCAATGTGTAGCAAAATAAATAAAAACGATGGCGGAACATTGTGTTCTGTCATCGTTTTTTTGTGTGCTTGACAAGGTTGCCTTCGGCGACTTATTTTTTGTCAACAGCAACAAAAAGTAAGCAAAAAATGCCGTTTCTCAAGTGCCGGAAGGGCTGATTTTTCGCAAATACCGTTGGTGGATACAAGAAATCAAATGGCCTACGAGAGTGGGTGCTGTGATGGCGTATGTTGTGGGATGGAATGATGCGGAAAATCGTGATTGGTTTAACTGATAGATTTTGTATTATGGTGTTATTGGGTTTGATGCTTAATGTCTAAGAACGGTACATAGAAAGGTTTTGGGAGTATGAATTTAAATCGACGGAATTATCCGCCGGATATGGGGATTCGGTTGCCTGCTGAGGAGATGAAGGCGCTGACGGTTCGGCTGTTTGAGGCAGTGGGGATGCCTGTGGGGGATGCGGAGGTGTTGGGGCATATTTTGAATATCAATGATCGGCGATGTTTATTTAGTCATGGGACGCGGCAGGTGCCTTATTATTTGCAGAAGATTAAAGATGGAGATGTGAATCCAAGTCCGAATATTTCTGTGGTGAGTGAGGCGCCTGGGGCTTTGGTGATGGATGGGGATGGTGGGTTGGGGTATTTTCCGTGCTATGAGGGCACGAAGAGGATTATTGAGAAAGCGAAGACGGGGGGGGTTGCGGTGCTGACGACGCGGAATCATCAACATATCGGGTCGGCGGGGAATTATACACGATTGGCGATTGGACATGATTGCATTGGGTTGGCGGCTTCGTCGCATCGGTCCTTTATGAAACCAGATGAATTGATTTATCGGGTTGTGGATACGTCGCCGATGAGTATTGGATTTCCGGGAGGTGAGCAACCGCCTTTGGTGATGGATATGGGTGGGGTGTTGATTCGATATGAGGAAGAGTTGTTCAATAAATTGCCGGCGACGTTTTTTAAGGGGATGGCATTGAGTGCCGCGATACGGGCTTTGGGAGGTGTGTTTGCGGGGATTTATAAGTCTGAGTATTGTGACGAAAAATGGGAGTCGAATCAGGGATCGTTTATAGCAGTGGTGAATGTGGCGCATTTTATGCCTGTGGATGAATTGAAGGCTGAGATGGATCGGTTTGTTGGAGAAGCGAGACTGACACAGCCTTTGCCTGGAATGGACCGTTCAGAATTGGCTGGTGGAAATGAATGGGCTTGGGATAAGGAGAATGTAGAAAAAGGAATCCCTGTTGGTGATGAACATCGGCAGGCATTGCAGGATGAGGCTGATAAGTTGGGCGTAGAGACGCCGTTTGAGCGGTTTGAGGATACGCGGTTTTAGAGGCACCTACCCCCGGCCCCTTCCTGAAGGAAGGGGAGTTAAGGGCAAGGTCAAAAGTAAGATCAAAAGTAAGATCAAAAGTAAGATCAAAAGTAAGATCAAAAGTAAGGTTAAAAGCGAAAAGTCTTGATGATTTGTATTGGGAGTTTGCATAAATAAATGGATTGATTGGGTTCTGTTGATGACATCAGTGAGAGGATGATTTTATGGCGGCGAATGATTGGTTGAATGGGCTTTATTTGACAACGGATTTGGTGTTAAAACATCCGAAGTATGTTGAGCGGTTGCGAGATGAAATTGGGTTGAATACGGTTGTGCTTTCTTATACGGGTGAGGTGTCAGATGCGGTGGCGAA
>JABIFK010000820.1 GCA_018650745.1 Candidatus Latescibacterota bacterium
AGTTCCCACCCTTCCGCGTATGCCATACGCCCCTTCCACCACACACCCAACACCGCCACACCAACTGCACAACGGCCCACACCACCGAGAGATCGCATTTGGTTTTGGTTTGAAGTCCCTTTCCTTTAGGAAAGGGATTTAGGGATAGGTGCCTTTAAAATTAAAAGAGCCACCCGTATAAGTTACGGGTGGCTCTTTTGTTTTATGTAATTGAAATCGGTTATTTGATCAACAACATACGGCCTGTGGTAACTTGGTTGTTGGCGCGAATTTGGTAGATGTATTGGCCGCTGGCCAAGTGGCGGGCATCAAAGTGAATGGCATGGAGGCCTGCATTTTGGGTTTGGTTGACCAAATGGGCAATTTGTTGGCCAATCATGTTATAGACGACGAGCTCAACATGTGTTGCATTGGGCAATTGGTAGCGAATGACAGTTTCGGGGTTGAAGGGGTTGGGGAAGTTGTCAATTGCTGTGAGGCCTTGGCCTTCTACTTGAACGGTGAAGTTTGTATCGCTGTAGTCTTTGATGCTGGTGTCATCTACGCTACGTACCCGCACGGTGTATTCGTTTCCGGCAGAGACGTAGTTGGGGATGTTCCACGTATATTCACCATCATTTTCTGTGGTGACAGCAATGTTTTTGTAGTAGGAGCCATTCTTGTGAAGGGACACCTTGACCAAGCCAGGTATAGCGTTGGATTCCCAGGTGATGATGACTTCTTGATTTTGGGTCCATGTTCCACCGCCATTGGGACTTAAAACTGCGATGCTGGGTGTGTTGTTGCCTTCGTCAATAGCAAAGGTGTTGTTGCTGTAATCTTTGATGCTGGTGTTGTCTACACTGCGTATCCGAACGGTGTAGTCGCTATCGGGGTCGATGTTCATTGAGACGATCCACGTATATTCGCCATCGTTTTGGGTGCTGTTATCAATGGTTTTGTGATAACTGCCGTTTTTGTGAAGCGATACCTTGACTTGGCCTGGGATGTTGACCGATTCCCAGGTGATGATGACTTCTGAACCGAGATCCCAAGTTTCGCCACCGTTGGGGCCGAGCACCGTGATGTCGGGTGTGTTGTTGCCTTCTATGATGGAAAATGTGAAATCACTGTAATCACGATCATCAGTGTCTGTTGTGTTTTTGATGCGTACTGTGTAGTCTGCACCTTCTGTGAGATTGCCATCGACGACCCAAGTATAATCGCCATCATTGGCTGTGGCGTGGGTGATGATTTTTTCGTGCGATCCATCCTTATAGAGGGCGATGTTTACGTCTTCAGGTGAATTTTGTGTGTTCCACGCGATGCTGACTTGTGTGCCAATTTCCCAAGTTTCGCCGCCATTGGGAGAGGTGATCCAATATCCTGGAGGAGCAGGCACGATGTTGAAGTTGATATTGTTGAGGGCTTGAACCCATTCGTCATATGCATTGGTTTCGCGTGCAATGTCAATTTGTTCAACGTGCACAAACTGGCCCGTATAACTATAAGCGCGCACGTCACAGATGGCATCGGGGTGAACGTCGTTGAGCAAGCGGCCTTGTAAGTTGCCAATACCGTTCAGTTCGCTCACAACAAGATCACCAGGTACGGCGACATCCCAAGTGGGTTGCGAAAAGGTGAGGTCTGATTTGATTTGATCAACGACGCTGTTGGCCAAGGGCAGCCGTTTGGTGCCGTGTGTCATGTAAACGTCTAAGCCGTTGCTCGATTCTTCGCCCATACCATGAAATTGGAAGGCGGTGTGGGTTTGCAATGGGTTGTCATAATATTGGTCAATGGTTTCGACAACTGCGTGGAAGGTGTGTGCTTTGTTGTGTGCAGCATCGGCAATTTTATATTTGGGGTCGTTGAAACAAGGTGCCAAAACATCGTTGGCATTTCTGTGTGCGCCAGACATCACAAAGGTGCGTGCGTTGGTGCCTTTGAAAATGGCAATGCCTTGTTCGGGCGTGCCCGAGTCGTTCAGAGGATGAGGGATATCGATTGAAATATTTTGAGTGTTGATGCCATTATTGATAATGACTGTGGCCCAACCTTTATCTGCGACGCCGTTGTTATCACCATCAACGGTTTCGGCGAGTACGACATATGTTTTTCCGTTGTCGACAAACTCGGCGAGTGTATAGTGGTTTTGTAAAGAGGCGGGCAAGTTGATGGTTTGAGGATCTTGACCATTTAAAATGTCTGTGACGACTTGGTTTAAATCGTTTTGAACTTGTTGGCTAGGAACGGTGTATTGTTCGCTGTCTTCGTCGGGCATGTTGTTTTTGATAGCGACGACGATTTCATTGAGTGTGGTATAATTGTTTAGATCAAGTGACGCAGCTTGTGTTCCTTGTGCGAGGATGAGCGCCAACAGCAGGCCAAAGATGAAGCGGCCACTGCGGCGCACAATATTTGTTTCGGTGTCTTGTTGTGTTGCGTGTGTCATGGTGATTCTCCCGATTAATTGTTTGTTTCAACAATCACAGAGGGTGTCCATCTTTTGAACACCCTTTGTGATTGTTGACCCGTTCCCGACGTGTTGAAACCAAATATAAATGCGGTTGAAGTATTAGGGCGTGACGGGTGTCACGTGGTGAAATATTATTTCATTTAATAAATTGATCGCATTTGTTTTGTGTCGAGAATATCGAATGCAAAAGGAGGTGGATATGTGATGGGTGTCACGCAGGAAGGTGTTTTTGAGGGCTTTTAAGAGGATTTGGTGTGAAAGTTGAGGACTGCGTGTGATGTGGATCACGCGGAGATTTAACACGTGGGATAAAAAGAAATATATCTAAGCCGTCGTCTGTCTAAGCGATGAATCAGAATAACATTTGAAATCCATCCATTGCACAACAAATCCCCCTCAGTTCCTTTTGAAAGAAGGGACTGAGGGGGATTTGTCAGCAGTAAAACGCTTTTTCATTAGGCTGATACATCCAATTGTTTTTGCCTGGTTACTTATATATCTATTGGGTCACGGAGCAGATTGGTTGCAGTAAGTTTGTGTGCCCCATTGGCTCAGGTGTTCGGGCCAGAGCAAACAGCCACCGCTGATCAATACGCCGTCCTTTTCAAGATGATCGAGCACCGCACGTCTCATGCTGCTGTCGCGTGGAGCTGTTGAGAGGTCGTGTGTGTAGGGGCCAAAGATGCGTTCGAGGCCACTGCGACCACCCCGTGCGTTGAGCGGGAAGAGATAACATTCAGACTGAAAGCGTACGATGTTGGATTTTTCGGAGAGGAGCTTTTGGTAGGTGGGGTCAAGCAGCCAGGATGTACAACAGATGGCTTTGAAGGGACGGTCGGGAAGGTGTTTGGAAAAGAAGGCTGCGGCTTGACTGAGAGATTCACCACACGCATCAAAACCCATCGGGCCGTCTTCGGGAATGTGAATTTCGAGAATGGTGTCGCCTTGCTGGACGACGGACTCCCAATCTGATAATTGTAGCGTGATGGGATCTTGAATAGCGTGTCCATTGGGATGGATGAGGTTGCCCGTGACTTCTGTATTGGATTCGGTGAAGTGAGAGGTCCAAGCTTTGCTATCGGTGATGCCACCTGCGCCATTGAAGTTTCCGCCGGGGCGAAATTCGAGGCCGGATTCGGCAATGAGGCGCATGTCACCCGTTTGGCGATGGCGATAGGCACGCATTTGTTGACGGTAAGGGCCGGTTTTGAATTGCAAACGGCCTACACGATAAAGATCGCCGTGGAGGTGACTGAGTATCCAAGGGAAAATGCGTGTGCAGAGGCCCCAGGCGTTGGGTTTGTCGGGATGTGTGAATTTGCCATCGATGGGTATGCCGATGTCATAATACTGTTGAGCCCAGACGTAGGTGTCGCGGTAGGTGAGCTTGGCAATGTCATCGGGTACGTTGCGTGATTTGTGAATGGCTCTGATTGTTGGAATGCCTGATAGAGCGATGAGCAAATAGAATGCGCCACCATATTCGTTGAGTAGGGGGGCGAGGAGGGGCCAGTCTCGGGTGGAACTTCGGTTTGCTGATTTGTTGATGAAGAGGATGTTGTGTGCGTGCCAAGCGAGTTGTGCAAGGTCGGGGTCTGGTGCAATTTTTTGTGCGGCTTGGATTGTGAAATCGATGGCGCCTTGTGGGAACGTTGCCCATTCTCCGTATTCTTGGATTGCTTTGGTTTGGAGGAACGGGAGTGTTGTGGGCATGGATTGGATGGATTTCGCCCAGTCCGTTTCAAGTGTGGTGTCTTTAATAAGCGGGCGTATTTTTTTAGGGATTGGGTGTGAGGACATTGTTGTTTCTTTGGTATAAGAGGTGAATGGTTATTTTGTTAATTTTGCCTGCGGCGCCCTACTTTCTTGTAACACCACAAGAAAGTAGGCAAAGAAAGGTGCTACTGCGTAGAGCTTTTAATAGGCTTCAGCGTTTTTAAGAACGGAGGCCACCCTCACCAGCCCGCGCAGTTCCCACACCCATCCTCGCGTTCCACGCGCCACCCATCCGACCCATCACATCACACCAACTGCACAACGGCCCACCCATCTGCGAATCGTATTGGGTGTGAAACGTCTTTGATGGGAGAGGGTAAGCTTCGTGTTCTTCGTGATCTTCTGAGTTATCGAAAGTCGCGTATATATTTTGAAGCGTAGGATCTGACGTCTCGACCATTGAGTACGTGGAAGTGACGTAGGCGGTCGAGGGTTTGAAGGGAGAAGCGTTTGATGGGGAGGTGTACGATTTGGCGTTTAAATTTTTTGGCAATGCGTCGCCAGCGGGTGAGAGGTGGGTGGGGTGAGACGACGAGTATGCGTTTTTCTTGTGAATGGAGGAGAGCCGCAGAGACGAGGTGTTCTTCGGGTGTTTTTGCAAATTCGAGTCGGGGGTCTGTCCATATATCAGGAATGGGGCGCGGAGGAAAAATGAGCATGCAACCGCCGTAGACGGCTTGGCTGATACCTGGCCCGATGATGTTGTCGGCAAAGTTGGTCGCAAAAAAGCAGAGTGTGGATTCTTGGTCATGTTCGGCATACCAGGTGGTGTGCCAAGGATATTTGTTGGGGTCCGAAGGGCTGTCAAAGAGTAGGACGACAATTTCGATGGTGCCACGTGACGGGGGGATTTCTTTGACATATAAATCACCCGTATGCCAGTTGCGCAAGGTTTCGCGTATGTCGAGGCCATCTTTAAGAGATGACGTGAATTTTTCTGTGCGTGCCAAATCTTCGCCGAGTAGGAGCTTGGCTTGTTCGCGTACGTGAGTATTGAACGATTCGATTTTGTCGTCTTCGGGGGGGTGGGAGCATTGTTGGTACGGGTCCCATTGCATTTGCCAAGATTGCTTTTTTTCTTGAGGGGGTGCAGGTTTTAGCGGTAAGGTACGCCATGTTAATTCTGTACCGAGCAGGCGGTTTTTCCAAGGCGCATCACCCGTTGGAAACTCGGCGTGATCGATGCCAATGCGTAAGTCGGTGAGATGAGAAGGGATGCGTTGGGGGGGATATTGGCGTGCGGTTTCGAGTAGTGTAAGAGCAAATTCGTCGCCTGCAATTTGTTTGGCAGCTAAGGCGAGTGTGTAGAGGTCTGGCGTGAGGCGGCGATCTAAGAGGGTGAGATTGCGTACATATTTGAGCAAGAGTGAAAAGGTTTGTGGGGTGAGCCAGTGCTGTTGGAGATCGTGTTTTTTGAGCCATACACTTCGGGCTTCGAGCAAGAGCGATTTGATGCCGTCTATGGCGAGTGTTTCATCGGGCAAGAGTTCGGCACGGCGGTGCTCGTAGAGATGGGTGATAAAGGGAAACTCGCCGAGTAAAAAGAAGAGGGTTTCTGATGTG
>JABIFK010000549.1 GCA_018650745.1 Candidatus Latescibacterota bacterium
GACACGGTCTTCCCAACATCTTCATATCGAAACGTATCACCTTCTGCCGGAAACAAAACCGATATCTGCTCACTCGGCACAGTGCCAGTTTGTGCGGCAACAAGCGATGCCGTAGGCTGTGTTGCCAATACCCACTGATGCAAAGCCACGCGCATCGGATCTGCCACATCGGGAAAATCATCTACCACGTTATGATACTCTTTGGGATCGTCTTTTAAATTGTATAACTCATATCTATCTACACCCGGCCCGTGTGTATGAATCAATTTCCAATCAGACGTACGCATGGCTCGAATACGCGTTTTCATCATTTGGGGGGTGGCCTGATAACCACCGGGTGTCGTCTCAGTAAATGCGGGCAGTTCGACATCGGACTCACCCAAAATCAAGGGCACCAAAGATCGCCCTTGCAAAGTCTCTGGTATAGGCAATTTGAGCAAGTCCAATACGGTTGGCAAAATATCGACATTTTGCACTTGCTGTCCAATACGCGTATTTTTGGGCAATCCATTGGGATAACTCATCATCAACGGAATATGCAACAACTCATCATAAGCAGACCCTTTGAACGAGGTCGATGGATGCCCAATAAAACCATGCTCCAACAGCTCTTCGCCATGATCAGCTGTCACAATCACCAACGTGTTATTATACAAACCCAATGCTTTGAGTTTTGCCACCAAAGGCTTAAACAGAGTCTCATCCATCTCTCGAATTTGTCCATCGTACAAACCTAAAATCCATTCGCGATCTTTTTCATCAAACCGCACAGTCCCTTTGGGTATGGTCACGTTATTCTGAACGGTTTCTACTTTATCACGCACAAAATCAGATTGATCAAATCCATCAGGGGTATACAATCGTTCATAAGCTTCAGAGGGTTTATAGGGCAAATGTAAATTGCGATAATGATAGTACAAAAAAAACGTGCTGTCTCGATAGGCCTCTAACGCACGAAACAGCACCTCATCACCATTGGGCAAATATTTATCTCGGTCGGCATATGAGTTGGTCAAACCTAAGTTTTGATAATTCGGTATCGACGACAAATACAAAATATCGGGCACAGCATAGCCGGCCTTGCCCAACAATGTAGCCATTGTCTCAGTACCAAGGCGCAAGCTTTTACCACGCACATCTACAGCATGAGTTGGCGCATACAGACCCGTAAGGGCCGACATCAGCCCCGGTGTTGTCCAAGAAGATGAAGACATCGCCTGCTCAAATACCACACCATCTTGCCCCACCCCGTCCAAATGAGGGCTCGTCTTTCGCGCATTGCCTTGTCCACTTAATCGATCGGGTCGAAATGTATCTACTGTCAGCAACAACACATTGGGGCGATCTGCCCCTTCAGCGCCACCCAGCAACAAAGTAAAAAGTAAAAAGTAAAAAGTAAAAAAGGTTTTCCTGTCTTTTACCTTTTGCCCTTTACCTTTTGCCTTTTTACTTTTGCCTTCTATTCTATTCATCTAAGGTTCCGGGCAATAGCCCCATCGGCAACATTGCGGGGCGTTCACACGTACTTTCAATTTGAACGTGTGCATTGTTGTTAGAAGCATCTTCAAACGAGGCCATCAAATCTAAAACGTGATACGCCAAATCACCATTTACGCGATGTTTGCGGCCGTGTACCAAGGCATATGCCATATCTGCCACACCAATGCCTCGGCTTACCGAATCACTGTGGGTAAGAGGAATCTCACGCCATTCGTCATCTCCGGCACGTCGCACCTTAACCGGTCCACGAAATGTATTTGGATCGGGAACACTCAGAGAACCTTCAGATCCATAAATTTCAATGCGGGGCAAATTATGGGCCCACATATCAAAACTCATAATGAGTGTGGCAACAGCACCATTGGCAAAGTCCATGATACCCGTCAAGTGAGTGGGTATGTCTACCGGTATTTTTTCGCCATACCGAGGCGTTTTATTTGTGATGGTACGCTCAGGAAATGTCATGCGCGTCGATCCGGTAACCCGTTTTACCGGCCCTAATAAATTCACCAAAGCCGTTAAATAATAAGGCCCCATATCAAACATAGGTCCCCCCCCAATTTCGTAATAGAAATCAGGTGCCGGATGCCACGACTCATGCCCATGTCCCGCCATAAAAGCTGTTGCAGCCACAGGGTCACCAATCCATCCATCATCAATTAATTTTCGACACGTTTGCACACCGCCCCCCAAAAACGTGTCGGGAGCGCAGCCCACCAAAACACCTTTCTCTGCAGCCGCTTCAAGTGTCCTTTTACCATCTGCCCGATTCACAGCAAGTGGTTTTTCACAATGCACACTCTTGCCTTCCGCAATGCCGGCCAAATTGACTTCTGCATGTGCTTTCGGAATGGTCAAATTCACGACAATCTGAATTTCGGGATCGGCCAACAATTCTTCTACAGAACAAGCCTGAACACCATATTCCTCCCCGCGTTCTTTTGCACGGTTAATATCCAAATCCGCACACGATTTAATCTCAATGATATCATAGGGGTCGCAGCCTTTAAAATATGCGCCACTAATTGTACCACACCCGACAATGCCAACCTTCACAGGTGATCCCATTTCTGACTCCTTGTTAAAAAAACCGCTACGCACAAAGCAAAGAAGATGTAAAGCGCTTCGCGCTCTGCTTGTCAATCACGCAATGCCTCAATCGGATCAACCGAGGCAGCATCTCGTGATGGAAAAAGAGTGAATGCCAAACACAATGCCACTGCAACGACTGAAATCATAGCAAAATCTGTTGCATACATTTTTACGGGCAACGCTTGAATAATATACAATTGTCCCGGCAGACGGATCAGTTCAAAGGTTTGTTGTAGCCAACACAAAAAAAATCCAATGGCATTGCCCAAAAATACGCCAAAAAACCCAATGCCCAAGCCCACATATGTAAAAATACGACCCATTGCCTTGGGTGGAGTGCCCAAAGCTTTTAACACCCCTATTTCTTTTTTCTTTTCTGCCACCGTCATCATTAAAATACTAATGACATTGAAACCTGCAACAGCAACAATTAAACTCAATACTAAAAAACCAAACCACTTTTCCATACGAATGGATGCGTATAAATTGCGATGCTCATCCATCCAAGTAACCACATCCAAATCCGGCAGAACCAATCGGGTTTGCAACACATCCGCTTGAAACGGGTCATCCAACCGCAATTGAATACCTGATATTTGGTTTTTCCAACCCAAATCGCGTTGTGCGGCTTCACGTGATACAAATGCCAATGCCGAGTCCAACTCATCCACACCCGTATGATAAATACCCGTTACAACATATCGACGCCATTGAGGTTGCTGCCCCACCAAAATTTCTTTCGGCAGCAGCCCCAACATCACTTCAGCCCCTAACAACGTCCCCATACGATCCGCCAAACCACGCCCAATCACCATACCATAAACTTTGCCGCGACCCCTCGATGCCTGCAGACCCAAATCCAATGTATCACCGGCCCACAGACGATCTACAACATCTGTCACTTTTACCAATTCGTCTGCATCTACCCCCCGGATTACCACGCCAGCCTGAACAAGTTCACCACCAGGTGGTTTTCGCAAAAGAAACCCTTCAGAAGCAATAAACGGTGCAACGGCTGCAATATCAGGTCGTTTTTCTAACTGGGCAATAAGATCTTGGTCTAGCACCATCGCTTGTCCATAAGGTCTTTGCACAACCACATGTGGATTGACAGACAAAAGACCCTGCCATAACAAGTCAGAAAATCCGTTAAAAACCGACAAAACAATCACCAATGCAGCAACCCCCAAGGTCACACCCGTAACGGCAATTAAAGTCGTAAATGACGTTTGCCCACGTCCACGCAGAGCGCTCAAATATCGGCGAGAGACAAACAGTTCATACCCCATACCCGAGCCCTCCACACACCATAGCATCACTCATATCGAATCGCATCCACAGGTACCAGCCTTGCCGCGCGGCGCGAGGGGAACAATGCAAAAAAAGCACATAACAGCAGCGCGAGAGCCGATGTCATCACAAAATCTGACCCCGACATGGCAACAGGCAAAGCATTGATAAAATAAACATCGCCAGACAACGTAATAGGCGCATACACTTTTTGAATCCAACACACACCAAACCCCAATATATCGCCCAACAAAACCCCACACCCACCAATGAGAATACCCTCACGAATAAAAATACGCCCAATACGCTTGGGCGTGGCACCCAAAGTTTTCAGAACGCCAATCTCCCGTCGTCGTTCCATTACAATCATGGTCAAAATGCTCACAATATTAAATCCTGCCACCACCACAATAAGACTCAACACAATAAAACTCGCCCACTTTTGAAGTAAAATCCAGGCGTACAAATTACCTTGTGCATACATCCAAGATGTCGGAAACAAATTGGGATACGTCATCGCCAAGTTGGAACGCAAATCGACACTCACCCGATCGGCGTGAAATGGATCTTCTAACTTTAAATGCATGCCCGTAATCCAATTTTTCCATTTCAAATCGCGCTGTGCGGCCGCCAAAGAAACAAAAACCAAACCCGCATCAAACTCATAAAATCCCGTATCAAAAATGCCCGTTACCACATAACGGCGCAACGGAGGCAATTGATCCATTGGCGCATCTTTAGGTGCTACCAACAACCGAATATCTGATCCAATTGTTGCATCCAATTTTTCTGCCAAATGACGCCCAATCGTCATACCATACACCGCTCTATTAGATGACGCTTTATGTGTTGCCAAGTCTATTTGCCCAGACACCATGTAATCAGAAATACCACCGGGTTCAGAAAGATGCAGTTCATCTACGCCGCGCACCAATACCCCAGAGGTTACCGTTACAGCAGATGTTGTTCGCCCTAGCACATACCCTTGTGATTCAATAAACGGCGCCACACTCACCACACTGGGCTGAGCAGAAAGCAATGTGAGCACATTTTCATAATTAGAAATGCGTTCGCTATAAGGTTTGCGCACGGTAATATGTGGATTCATACTCACCTGCCGATCCCAAATCATACCGGCATATCCGTTCATCACAGACAATGTGATCACCAATGCAGCAACACCAAGACCAACACCAATAATGCCAATCAATGTCGTGATGATAACCCGCCGCCTCGAACGAATCGATTTGAGATGTCGCAAAGCCACAAACGTTTCAAAACTCATTTATTGTTCGCTCCGATCGACCATTGCGAATCGCTGTTCCACGTATATAGTTCCTAAACCTATTAAGACCATAGCCATACCCAAAAATGTATCACCCACCACACCCCAATCAAAATGCCAAAACAACACACACCCAGAGAACAACACGGTACATAATGCGTAAATCCCATTAATAGCCCAAGGGGTCCATCCAAGAAATTGTAGACGCTGATACAAATGAAACCGATGTGCTATAGTAATGTTCTCTCCACGCATCAATCGGCGAAGCAAAGTGTATATTGAATCAAACAAAAAAGCGCCCAAAGGCAAAATCACGATCTCAAAAGGCACAATACCCATTGATTCACTTTGTATACCCCCCATAGCAAAACACAAAGGCAAAAAGTGTGCACCCACATCACCTAAAAAAATACGCGCAGAAGGTTTATTCCAAATCCAAAAACCCAAAGTCACACCACACACACCCAAAAACAAAGTTGCTAAACTCGGTGCCTGCGTCCAAAATACGGCAACCAATGCGCCGGAGACCAACACACCTTCGGATGCTGCAAAACCATCTAAACCATCCATGAAATTATACAGGTTTTGGAGCAGTACCAGAACAAACACGGTAACCACAACACCAAAAACACCAAACTCATAAACATGAGACCCTAAAGTAATCGACTCTAACACCACACCGCCCCAAAACATCGCAAACGCTGCCAAAACTTGGACACCTAATTTTTGCAAACGCCCCATCTCACGAAATTCGTCTCGAATCAAAAAACAAAGTATCAGACTTGCCCACAATAAACCACGGATATGATCAGGCAAGGGCATATCCAAAACAAGGTGCAAACCGACCACCACCCAAAATCCAACAATCAGCGCCACACCACCCAATGTGGGCGTTGGTTCTCCGTGACCACTGCGTGTATTGGGCACATCCAGAATCTGCCAACGCAAACAGATATAACGTACTGCTGCCGTTAAAACCAGCCCCACCAAAACCGCAGAAAAAAACAGAATCACAACCCAGGTACTCCCGTCAATTGCGTGGATGCTTGCAAACCCGCATGAAACGTTAGAGGTTCAAATTCTAAGATTTTTTTGGCCTCTGAAATATCAAATGCTCGATCTTCTTTCATACGCCGAACTTGATCTTCTTGAATAGGAAACCTGGAAAACAACCGATTCCCTAAAATTGCAAGAACCAACCCCACAGAGATAGGAACATGAACTTTTAATAAGAAGCGTCCCATACTTTCAGATAAAGTATTTAACATATCGTTGTAGGTCAATGCATCAGCACCAGCCAATTCAAATGCCTGAACAATGGCTTCGTTGCAAAACACCGCATCAACAGCTGCCCTTGCAACATCGGATACAAACACAGGCTGTACGTGTTGTTCACCAGAACCAAAAACCGGCATGATTGGGCGCCGCTTTATAAATTCACGCAAACGTGAAATATTGTGATCATCACCCGGCCCATAAATCATAGTGGGGCGCAACAATGTATAATCTAATCCCGAAGCTTTAATCGCTTCTTCTGCCTGAATAAGAGACGCAACCACGGGTGTCTTTACTTTTGAAAAGCGCCAAGTAGAACTAAAAAAAACAACGCGGGACACACCATGTTTTTTGCAGGCATCAATTACAAATGGCGCATATTTAATATGCGCCACACTGATAACGGCATCACAGCCGGCCAACTCACCTTCCCAATTGTCTACAGCTTCCAAATTACTTCGCACCAAAGACACATCCTCATGGTCCAGGTCGTCCACATCAGATGTCTTTCTAACAAGACACTTAACACGTCGCTGGCGTTTTAACAATTCGGCAACAACCCATCGCCCCGTATACCCCGTTCCTCCCGTTACAAAGATCATGGCAACAACTCACAATAAAGCGCATCCAATTCAGCCGTCATCGCCGAGACCGAAAAATGTGTTTGAGCATACGTTTTTGCCAATGCCCCCATCTGCTCACGTTTTTCAGGGTTTTGTAACAAATCCCGTACGGCTTGGCACAAACCCTCTACATCACCAGCGTCTACCAACACGCCCGTGTGACCATCTTGAATGATTTCAGGTATGCCACCTACCGCTGTCGCCACAACAGGCAGCCCCATGCTCATGGCCTCCATCACACCCATTCCCGAACTCTCATAATCGGAGCACAGAACAAAAACATCCAATTGAGATAAAAAAGCCGAAGGATCTTCACATACACCTACAAAACGAACAGGATCACCCAATTGTTTGGCTTGTTGTTTGATATCAATGGCAGTCATCCCATCACCAGCAATATCGCATTGAATTTCGGTGTTGCACTGCTTCAATTGATGAGCCATCTCCACAAACAAATCCAAACGCTTAATGGGATAAAACATCGCCAATGTACCAACACGGTTGGTATGCGCTACACGTTGGCCTATCGTTTCTGAATGTCTCATATCAATACCATTGGTAATCACACAAAAACGATTATCATCACCCAAGTGATAGTGCAGCAAACGCTCTTTTAAGCGTGTACTTACACAAATAAATCGATCTGTCATACGCCCCACAACGCGTTCTACCACCAAAAATGCATTGCTCTTCATCGGTGAAAAATAGCCGTTTAACACATCGCCATGAAATGTATGTACCACGCGCGTTCTGGAAAAAAATGCAGCCAACCGCCCCAGAATACCTGCCTTTGACAAATGTGTATGAACAAGGTCAAATTGTCGCTTTCTCATCAGACGCCACAATCGCCAAAACGAAATCAAATCTCGCCAAGGGTGTAATTCTCGCTGTAGTGTAGGAATGAATATCAGCTCCACATCTAACAAACGCGCCTCATCCACCAAGCTGCCCTCACCCAGACCAGGGTATCCACTCACCAACGTGATCTCATATCCCACCTTTTTCAATCCCTGGATGGCCGTTAACATCGTACGCGGAGCGCCTCCCACCGCCAAACGCGTAATCACATAAAGAATTTTAGCCATATCTAAAACTCATCTCTTAAAACCGAAAAAAACGCAATGCTGCCCAAGCCCCTACCCGCCTTCTTTTTTGTATAAACCGACGCTTGCGAATAACCACAGGCAATAATCGAACAAAGTCAAAATGTGCCCACACAAATATCGGCAACCGTTTTGGGATATATACCAAAATCATCAGCCAATGTATAAGCTCATTTAAAACCAACCCAGGCAACAAAACCAACATTTCACGAAAGGACATATTTTGAAAAACGATTAGATATCGATTTTTCCAAATATGGCGTTGCACAAACGCAGGTTTTTGCAACGTACTTACCTGGCCACCCTGAGAACCAGATCCCAAGTGAAATGCCTTTGCATCTGGAGAGAAAATACAACGCCACCCTCTCAATTGTGCACGCCAAGCCAAATCGGCATCTTCCCAATATAAGAAAAATGACTCATCAAAATAGGCATCATGCCAAACAATATCATCCAGCATTTGCCGGCGGCACAACAATGCCGCACCACTACCCGAAAAAACAAATTCCTCCGTGTCAGCAATACGACTGTTGACCGTTTTCAACCAAGGCTGTAAAAATTGCCCCACATTTTCCACAATATCTGTATCTGCTTTCAAAATCTTTGCAGCTACAGAACCTATATCAGGTGCTTGGTGAAGCGCTTTTAATCCATGCAATAAAAAATCCCGATCCAAAAACACATCGGTGTTTAAGATCAGGACATGGGGACTTCGGGTTTCTGCGATGGCCAAGTTATATCCGCGAGCAAATCCTTCATTCTTCATTTGTTTTATCAAATGGATATTGGGAAATTGCGATTGAATCAATACGGCAGAGTCATCTGAAGAACCATTATCTAAAACCACAATTTCTGCAGGCTCATGTGATTGACATAACACGGCATTCAAGCATCGCTCAATAAAAGCTGCGCCATTCCAATTCACAATAACCACTGCCACAGCATGCTTTGTTTTTGGCATTTTTGCCCATCATGAGTGTCGGTGGTCAAGGTCTCGCAATTGATCCCGCAATTTGGCAGCTTGCTCATAACGCTCTTCAGCAATGGCACTTTGAAGGTCTAAAGTCAATTGCTGCAACAAACTTCTCGGTTGTTCTCTGTCGAGTTCTTCAGCCCAAGCAGAAAGTGCCTGCAATTCTTCTTCACCATCAACCTCTTCGCCCATTTCTATTGTGGCGCGAATTTTTGCCATACCTTCTTCTATTCGTTTGAGTGCGCCCTGATAATCATCCGTGAGCAAACAAATCTCACCTTTGGCCCGTGTACTTATCATCAGAACGTACGGACGATATTGCTGAAAGGAAATGCGGTCTTCTTCATCTTCGGCGTAGGCCTGAACCAAGTCTAAAATGGCCAAATAGTGCGTGGTGTCTCTGACCACACCGTCAAATTCACACAAACGCAACAGACAAATATACCGGTGATAAAACAGCAAACATTCCTGCCCCAAATCACCGCAGGCATCTGCATCCAGAAAAAATGTGTCGTCACTTTCACCCTTGGCACGGTGGGCTTCGAGTTGGTCTAAATAATAATCCAATACAGATGCATGCCCATGGGGCCTCTCACCATCGGGTCGCCCAACAACTTCCATCTGCAACACACCAAGATCTAAGCGTACTTGCAGTTTTTCACGCCCATCTAAGCCAATAATCTTACGGGCACAAATATCTGTGGGATCGAAGGTCCAATCGGACAAAAAATAAGCAAGATCTTGTTTCATCAAATCCTCCCTGAGCATTTGCCGCATAGCAAAAGTAACAGGGCACACTTTTTATTTTTTAGGGGCTTACAAAATTGTAGAGGCTGTTTTAAAACGCGCTCTGTCGGGCAAAGAAGGAGTGAGAATGTCCTACGAGGCCAATATCGGTATTTTAAAACAACTTCTTAGGATAAAAACGCAACAACCAGCCAATGAAGTTCAGGCGATTAGAATGGGGTAAAATATGGCCAAAAGGATTACAATTGTCAACCTGTTTGCAGGCAGTCAAAAGACTTGACAGCACGCGACCCACCCCTTATTTTCTGTGACGCTAACATCTTTTAAAATAACCCTTTTCGATGCCCAAAACCATGTCAACGAACAACCAACTCGACGCCCATCATCAAATCCTTGATGACTTGCCAGATACCCAAGAAATTGCCAGTGATGTGCAAATAGGTGACACATCTCGCGTTACGGGCAAAGTGCGGATTGGCGCAGGTACGGTCATTGAAAACTGTATTGTGCGTGGCCCTGTTATTATTGGCGAAAACTGCCAAATCAAAGACGCTTACGTGGGGTCTTATACCATATTTGGCAACAATGTCGAATTCATTGCCACAGAAATAGAACACGCTCATGTTGAAGATAAGGTCATTATTCGCGCACTCAGTGGCCGCATACAGGATTCAATCATAGGTAAAAACAGTCAAATCATCCGCCAAACCGATCCCGC
>JABIFK010000156.1 GCA_018650745.1 Candidatus Latescibacterota bacterium
GCCACCGCGTGTCGATTCTCTTCTTCATACGTAATACCCGACGGATTTTGAAAATTGGGCACCGCATAATACACTTTCGGATCATACGCCTGAAGTGTTTCCGCCAATTGTGGAATATCAATCCCATCATTATTTAAACGTACCGACCGAAATGCAGCTCGATACAAAGAAAACGCTTGTATCGCACCCAAATAACCCGGCGCTTCAAGCACCACATCATCCCCATCATTCAACAATGTCTTCCCAATCAAATCCAACCCTTGCTGCGACCCATTGGTAATCAACACATGTTCTGGGTCAATATCCAAACCCTGTTGATCACGATACCGTTGTGCAACCCACTCTCGCAAACCCAAAAATCCTTCCGAATTGGCATATTGCAAAGCATCTGCACCCTCAGTATCAAAAACCTTATTGGTCGCTGCCTTTAATTCTTCAAGCGGAAACAATTCGCGGCTGGGCAAACCACCTGCAAAAGAAATCATATTGGGTTCTAAAGCCACCTTAAGAATCTCGCGCAAAAATGAACGCGGCACATCCGTCACACGATCGGCTAATATTTGATCCATATCATACTTTCATAAAACAAGGTTAAAAATACATGGGTGATGATCTTTCTTTATCCCCAGAGTTTCAGGGATGATAAACATGCGACAAAAGAAACTTTTTGACCATACTTTAAATTTCTCATTTCAAATAATACCCTGAAGGGGGCCACCTGAAACACCAAAGACATCTACCTTTTTTGTAACGATCGGATCTTCTATCAAAGGCGGTGCATGGTGCGGCTTCAGCCGTGCATCAATCACCAACGACCCTGTGCACCCCCAATGTTTGTGTTCCACAAAAGCATTTACACCATAAATATCGTGCGAAGGATTTGAACGTGTAAATGTTGTCCAAATAAAATTATTCAATGTACGTGCCATAAAATCACTGTCATCCACAACCAAAATCAACGGAAATCCAGTCAACCTTTGAGATGCAAATATCTGTGTCGCACCTTCAACATCCAAAGCCGCCTGATCTGCATGTGTAAATTCAGGTCCTTCAATTGCCAACACACCCGGCATCACAATCGCTGGATTTTTAAATCCATCAGGCAGAGTCAAATCTGGCGGAACACGCGTTTCAAGATCGCGTTTCTTTGCCCCAGCCGCTGCAATCACCACCTTCGAACCCTGATTAAATCCTGTTCCTGAATAATCCAACGTATCAATAGTCGTGCGGGTTTGAAAATGCAAATCTCGCCGCCAATCCACACGTTCAAGCACATGAACAAAGTAATCATCTATATGATGCACATCCAAATCGGGTGCATCTTCGTGCGCACAAATAAACAAATACTTTGCCAATGAACATGCACCAAAACCCAATAATGCATGGGCCAATGTCAAAATTTCTTGTGGTTCACGTTCCCGATACGGTACATAGCGTTCAGAACCAATCGCAATCAAAAGCGGGTGTACCCCTGCAGCATCCACCGCATTAATCGCCTTTAATCCAGGAATTTCAACCGGCACCATCGGCCCAGTAATCTCGTGAATCAAATCACCAAAAGCCGTGTCCTCTTGTGGAGGACGCCCAACCACCGTAAACGGCCAAATCGCATCTTTCCGATGAAACACCTGATCCACCTTAAGAACCGGAAACTCATGCGCCAAACTATAATACCCCAAATGATCACCAAATGGCCCTTCGGGTTTGGTCTCACCAGGCTGAACCGTCCCCGTAATCACAAAGTCCGCATCTGTCGAAATCACATGCCCATTTTGCCGCGCATATCGAAACCGACGCCCCGCAAGCCCACCCGCAAAAATCAACTCACTCAACCCCTCAGGCAAAGGCATCACCGCCCCAAACGTATGTGCTGGTGGCCCACCTACAAAGATACTCACCTTAAGGGGTTCACCCCGTTTGAGCGCATTGCTATGGTGAATGCCTATGTCGCGACGAATTTGATAGTGCAATCCAATCTCTTCATTTTGCACATAATCATTGCCTCCCAACTGAATCCGATACATCCCCAAATTCGATTGCATCACACCCGGTTGATCTGGATCTTCTGTATAAACCTGAGGCAACAAAACAAACGCACCCCCATCATCGGGCCAACACTGCACTTGGGGCAATTGATCAATCTCAGTCGTATGCCGCATCACAGGCCCCGACCGCACACGCTTGGGCAATGTATTAAAAGCAATCTTGCTCACACCCAAAGCCTTCCACGGCGCACGCAAAAAAGCTGGTGGATCGGCTTTGATCTCTATCAAGCGTTTCATCCACTTCATCGTAGATCGCAATATAAACCGCGAACGATCTATCGTGCCAAACAGATTTGACACTGCCGGAAAAGGGCTGCCCTTCACCCGAGCATAATAAATCGCGGGTCCGCCAGCCTGATACACACGACGATGAATCTCGGCCATTTCAAGATAAGGATCAACCTCTTGCTCAATACGAACAAGATGCCCATGCCGATCCAGATCATCCACACATTGTCTCAAAGATTTATAACGCACAAAACATTCCTTTTTAAAGTTCGATATAGTGTAACAAAGACCGCGCCAGGAGACAATGCTTATATTGTTTGCGATTCTATTCTCGACAACGTAATTTGTGTCTAAAGAAAATAGACGAATCTGCGGGTGCGCGTGTAGCGCAAGTTCCCGAAGGGAACACACCGAAGGTGTCCTGCTGATCACGAGCGTAGCGAGTCATAGACGAGGTTGCTGCTTATGGCTTTGGATGTAGGGTTGATTCGCTGATGACTCGCTACGCTCGTTGTAGGCTACGCCTGTGCGTTGATTCGTTGATTCGTTGATTCGCTGATTCGCTGATTCGCTGATTCGCCGTTTACCTGACCCACACAGGAGCCTCACTATGGACACCCGCTGGCAAAACCTCCCACATATTAATCACACATTCGTTCCAACCGAATATCCAGACCTCGAAACGTGGGAAACCGAAAAAATACGGCTCCGCAATCAAATCCTCTTTGCCGCAGGCCTAACACCTCTACCCGAAAAACCACCGCTCAATTTCAAAATATGGAACCGGATCGAACGCGATGGGTACACCATAGAAAAAGCCTACTTCCAAAGCCTACCCGGTTTTTACGTCGGCGGCACCCTCTTTCGTCCCATTGACCCACAACCCAAAACCCACCCAGGCATCATCAGCCCCCACGGGCACGCGCGTTTGGGTCGTCTCAATGAAAGTGATGCCGCATCTTATCAAGCACGCGGTCTCACCTTTGCGCGTATGGGCTGCACAACCTTTATGTGGGATATGGTTGACTACAACGACAGCGCCCGCCATCTTTCTGGTGCTTATGAAGATGAAAACTACGGCGTCGTACACCGTGTGCCTTGGGTACACAAACAAGACAATCGCATGTTATGGAACATCAACATCCTCGGTTTTCAACTCTGGAACAGCATCCGTGCGCTCGACTTTATATGCGAACTGCCTGAAGTAGACACCAACCGCCTCGGCTGTACCGGCGAATCAGGCGGCGGCACACAAACCTATAATCTCTACGCCGTCGACGACCGCCTTTCTGTCGCCGCACCCGTCTGCATGGTCTCAGCCTATATGCAAGGCGGCTGTGTATGTGAAAACGCACCCTCCCTGCGTATCGACACCAACAACGTTGACATTGGCGCCACATTTGCACCCAAACCCCTGATCCTCGTCAACTCTGCCCAAGACTGGACCCAACACACACCCGACGTCGAATATCCTGCTGTCAAAAAAATATACGACCTCTACGATGCGGCGGATCATGTCACCCAAATCCAAATTGATGCCCCACACGGCTACAACCTCGCCATGCGTGAAGCTGTCTACCGATGGTTTGCCAAATGGCTCGACCTTCCCCAAGGCGATGACTTTACCGAACCGCCGTATGAAGTTGAACCAAAAGAAAACCTCCTGGCATTTTGGGACGGCCTACCAGAAGGTGCACTCACCAATCATAAAGATTTAATCCAGCAATGCATCACCGCATCCCAACAAACCATCGACACCTTCCATCCTGTCACACCCGAAAAATTAGACCAAAACCGCAACACCCTCGGCCAAGCCCTTCGCACTGCCATCGGGTACGACAACTCAGCAGTCGCCTATCAAACCATCAACGACACATCCGACGACAACCTCAAAAGCGAAGATGGTCTCCTCATTGGTGAACGCCGAAATGTACCTGTACCGCTCTGTACATTTAATCCCAACGCCGACACAGCAACCTTGCTCATTCACCCACAAGGCGTCAATGCACTCTACTCACCTCTTGTAGAAGTACTCCTTGAAAACAACCACACTGTTTACGCCATCGACCCATTTGGCATCGGTCAAAATATCGCCGAGCAAAACCCAGAGAGCCCACGAGGTGACATCAATTTTTTCAACGGCTACAATCGCACCGACGACGCCGAACGCATCTACGACATCACACTCGCCTTACGTCATCTCTCATCTCAACAACACAAAACCATCAACGTGGTTGGTTTTCACACCGCCGGTCTCTGGGCCCTCATCGCCGCTGCAGCCAATGATTTAGATACATCCATACGCTTTTTCATCGATGCCAACGGATTCGATACCCATTCCGAATCCGATTATCTCACCCATCTGCCCATCCCCGGCATTCTCAAAGCCGGTGGGTTAAATAACGCGGCTGCACTTGTCGCACCCAACACATTGCACATCCACAACACCAGCGACACATTTGACACATCCTGGGCAGAAGCAGCCTATGAACACAACACCAATGCCTCACTCACAACACAATCTGACCGACTCAAAAACGATGAACTGATTTCTGTCCTCATCTTTTAGACCAAAACTTATAACGACTGAAACGTCTCAACCTGATACGGTAAAAACTGTCCCCGTTCTTGATATATTGCGTGATACTTCATAACCAAACCTTCATCCACCGTCACGCACAACCCCGTTCCGTTGGGAACCCCCCAAGTAGGTGATGTGGTTATTGGTAAGGTCTCTTTAATCACATCACCCGCCATCATCTGCGCCGTCTGCTGATTGCCATCCACCACATTTGGAATTGCCAAACACACATGTTGAGAGGCAGCCGCCATCAACCCCAATTCGCCATGCGTATGTTTGCACACCGTAATCCCTTCCAAATGCGCCTCACAACTCAACCGATAAAATTGACCCAACGTACCCACCCAATTGCTACCAAAACACAACACATCCGCCGCCCGTTGATGAATCACTTCATGCACATCGGCCAAGCGCCACAACCCCTCATTGGCCGACAAAGCCACCGATGTGCGGCCCTTCAACTCCACCATATTCCGAATGGGATCCGGCCACACCGGCTGCTCTGCAAAATCAATATCAAACCGATCAAATGCTGCCAAATACCGCACCGCTTCATTCACCGTCCACGACCCATTGGCATCAATCCGAATCTTTGCCTCTGGCCCAATCGCCTCTCGCAACGCCCCAACCATCTCCAGCTCCGCCCGAAAATCAATCCCCACCTTCACATAAAATACCGAATATCCTTTGGCCACCCCATCCTGCGCTTGCGCCACCACTTCATCTGCCGTACCATATGCCAAATAATAAAAATAATCCACCTCCCGCCTGCGCAATCCCCCAAGCAAATTATACACCGGCTGCCCACACGCTTTGCCACAAATATCCCACAACGCCATATCAATACCAGCAAACGCAAAATTACCTGTCATCTCCCTGTTATACCAATGCGCTTGTCCCCAAAAATCAGCCGCCAACGCCTCTCGCTGCCACGGATCGCGCCCCTTAAAAATGGGATCAACCGACTTGACCACCTCATACACACTCTCAACATTCGACCCCGGGCAACTCTCGCCCCATCCCACAAGCCCATCATCTGTCGTCACCTTCACCACCACCGCCGTCACCCCATCCCGCTGCACCCGCGAACTCGTCTCACGATGCGTATACGGCACACTCACAATCGTCGGTTCAATAGACTGAATTTTCATCATTTCCTCCCGGAGTAAATAATATGCCCAACAAACCCAACATCCTCTTCATCATCACCGACCAACAATACGCCGGCGCCATGTCCTGTGCCGGTAACCCCGACGTGCACACCCCCAACATGGACAGCCTCGCCCAAACCGGCACCCGCTTCACCCGCGCCTACTGCACCCACCCGCTATGCGGCCCCCAACGCGCCAGCTTCATGACCGGTCTCTACCCCCATCAAAACGGTTCCACAAACAACGGCACCCCTCTGAATCCCGAACACAAAGGCCAAACCCTCAGCAACTTCCTCACCGATGCAGGTTACGATTGCGCCCTCTCCGGCAAATGGCACGTCGGCGGAACCACCCCAGAAGAATGCGGTCTCGAAGTCATCTGTGGCAACCGAGACAACGAAGTACCGCTTCGTGCCATCGAATTTATGAAACGCGAGCGCGACAACCCCTTCTTCTTATTCGCCTCCTTCCTCAACCCCCACGACATCTGCCAAGTCGCCCGCAACCAACCGCTTCCACAAGGCCCTGTGCCCCAACCCACCACAATTGAAGAATGTCCCAGCTTACCAGCAAACTTTGCCATCCCACCCTATTCACCCGACATCCTCCAGATGCTACGCCAAGTCAATCGCCGTGTTTATCCCACCCTAGAATACACCGAAGACGACTGGCGACGCCTTCGTTTTCTTTATTACCGTCTCTGTGAAAAAGTAGATGCAGAAATCGGCGTTCTCCTCAACGGTCTCAGAGACCTCGGCCTCGAAGAAGACACCTACATCGTCTTCACTTCTGATCACGGCGACGGCCACGGCGCTCATAACTGGAACCAGAAAACCAGCTTCTACGAAGAAGTCATCAACGTGCCCTTTATCATTAGCCACAAAGGGAAGACAAATGCTGGTGGCGTAAATGATACCCATCTGGTTTCTCTTGGCCTCGACCTCTTACCCACCCTATGTGAAGTAGGCGGTGCAAACATACCCGAAACCCTTGAAGGTTTAAGCCTCCAATCACTCGCCGAAGGCAAAACCCCTGATTCTTGGCGAGAAGAATTGATCGTCGAAACCGAAATCAACATTGGCTCTGGCCCAGGGGGTGGAGGTGCGTCTCGTGCAGTGCTCACCGATCAATACAAATACAGCGCCTTTCCCATGGGACGCTATCGAGAACAACTCGTCGATCTTCAAAATGATCCCGGCGAAATGGTCAACCTCGCTGTCAACAGCCGCTTTAAGAATGAACTCGACGACCACCGTCGCCGCTTACGTCAATGGTGCGAAAAAACCAATGATCCGTTTTTAAAAATGTGTATGTAATATCTTGAGGTCAAACAATAAAAAAAGCCACGCTAAAAGAAGCGTGGCTTTTTTTGTCTGATACAAATTAATAATGATAGCGACAGGCAAGAATCACAATCGTATCCTCTTCCACTCTATAAACCAATCGATGTGTTTGATCAATCCGCCGAGACCAACACCCTGCCAGATTAAATTTTAATGGTTCAGGTTTTCCAGTTCCTTTAAAAGGATCTTTTTGGATTTCATCAACCAATCTCAAAACTTTCAATGCCGCTTTTCGATCTGTTTGAACCCAGTACCGTAGCCCATCCAACGCAACGGGATCAAAAACCAATTTCATCTTTTAGTGCCTTTGTGTCTTTAAAAACAACCCGGTCTTTGGGATCGCGATTCAATGCCTGCATCAATTTTTCTGCATTGGCAGGCGAGCGAAGCAAATAGGCAGTCTCTTCCAAAGCCGTGTAATCGTCGCGGGACATAATAATAACATCATTGCCCTTTTGACGTGTTACCAAAAGAGGTTCATGTTCCTCACAAACTTTATCCAAACAAGATTTAAGAGACTGCCGTAATTGACTATATGAAACCGTTTCATTCATGATTTAACCTCCTTTTTATTGTACAATATTATTGTACAATAAAAAGCTTCATTGTCAAGCACATCATTCAAATTACTTAAAAAAAAGACCACGTATTCAGAACGTGGCCTTTTTGAAATTCAGAAATAAAAACCTTAACGCACACCCAAATTCATACTCAGCCCCAATGAAATCACAGGATAATACTTAAATGCGCTGATATCATTTTCCAATTCTTGCACTTCCCGGTTCAACTCCTGCACAAAATTTGGGTCCGATGAAACAAGCCCCGTAGCTGTCAGCGATACTTGAGGTATCCCTTGTAGTACCACACCCAAATCCAATGCCAATCCAAAACGACCATTTGTTGCATTGCCCCATCCAACACCAAAATAAGGTGCTGTCGATTTAAAATCCACAACCCCATTCAACGTACCAACCTCTGCACCCGTATACGTTCGATTGCCAATCTTAGTGTCGGCTTAAATGCAAGCTTTGTTGATTTGCCATCTCCATTATAGATTGGCTAGACACCCTTGCCAGTTTCAGTGGTCGACCCACCCAAAGCACATCAAACAGGGCTATTTTTTGAACCAAAAAAAATATCCATATATAATAACATTTATTAATGGATGTTTTTTATGTATATTATTCATGTCCATTCAACAGTCACATTCAGATAGGAGAGCCACATGCCCTCAATTCACTTGCAGTTAGAGGAGCAGTTAGACACGAAGACCAGAGAGCTGGCACAAAAGCTTCACCTAAACCGCAGTGCCTACATTCGCAAAGCCGTGGATGAATTTAACACACGCGTCGAACGGGAACTCCTTTCCGAACAATTCAGGGCAGCATCAGAAAAGTGCCGCCAAGAGAGCCTGCGGGTATGCCACGAATTTGAAGCAGTACTTGACAGTCTACCAGGAGACGCATGATGGATATTATGCGTGGCTGGTTCTACCTGGCAGATTTGAATCCGCGACGAGGAACCGAGCCCGGAAAGACACGACCTGTTCTCGTGATCCAGACCGACCTCCTCACGGGTGCAGGGCATCCGTCCTGTATCATTCTGCCACTCACCACACAAATCCAAAACAATGCCGAGCCTCTCAGGGTACACATCCCAGCAAGCCATCCAGGCTTTGACATTGCTTCAGACGTGATGATTGATCAAATTCGTGCTATCGACAACCAGCGATTATATCGTGGCGACACAAACGAACCCATTAAAAAAATCAGTCTGATCGATCAAGACATCCTTCGTGATATTGAACGATGCCTGTTACTTGTGCTGGATCTAAACCATAAGAACAAGCCTTATTGATCGTTTACCACCTTTGTTGCCACTTTTGCCGACTTGCCAAAATTTCCCGCAAAGATCAAGAAATCGGGAAACCCAACTTTTCCATCACCCGTCAAATCAAACTCCGCACTTTCTTTTCCAAACGCGCCTGCAAATGCCAGAAAGTCTGGAAAGCCTACACTGCCATCCCCATTAAAATCACCGGCAAGACCTGACTTTTCTGTGAGTGACAAAACGATTTCCAAAGTCTTATTTTTGACACTTCCCGTGCTCAAAGTCGCACCCAAAGACGTTAGGGTCATTTGAGACGACCCCGAAAACGCCTGACCAACTTCAAACGCAAACGCCCCCAACAAACCATCACCAGCCCCCGTTGCATCCCCCCCAAGTGACGCTGCGCCAATCTCAAGCAATCCACTTTGATCCGTCACCAAGGGTGTGAGTCCCGACACAAAATCACCCACTTCAAAACTATTCGACACAAAAGTCAAAACAGATGGATCGTATGTCAGCGTAAATCCAAATCCTTTGATCTCGGGAAAAGCATTGGCATATAACTGAATCGTCACCGTGTCGCCCACTTTTACAGCTGTCGACAAAACATTTTGATTACCAACTGACGCATTCATGTCTGCAAGCAACGACCCCGAAAACAGCACATCCGTTACCGTAACATCAAGCGTATCACGTGCAGACCCACCTTTGCCATCACTTGCAGCAATCACCACAACAACACGGCCTTCAGCCACAGACGTTAAGCGCAGTGCCTGTTCCACAACATGTGCCGTGGCCACTGTCGTATCCGAACTGCTCGCTGCATACGTCAGCACATCTTCGTCTCCATCTTTAAACATACCCCTTCAAAACCCTTGCGAGAATAAATCCATCCTATTCACTTTCGCAAAAAAAACCAAGTGAGATATACCATGAAACATCACAATCAACCCTTGCCCAGCGCTTTTCAGAAACTTATTATAACCCTCATTCGTCCAAAGACCGTTCCAATAGATTTGTTTGCAATAACATCGCGCCTCTTAAAAAGTATCAATAGGAATACCCATCTATGAACCTATTCAAAAAATGTATCCTTTTCACTTTTTACTTTTTAATTTTTACTTGCCTTTCTATCCCCGCTTTTGACAATACAGATGTGCGCGGCATCATCATCTCCACTCACGGCGGCGGCCAAGACTGGGGCCGCGATGAAATGGTGCCCACCATGCGCGACATCAAACAATTGGGTGCAAACTGGGTGGTCATTCATCCCTATGCAGGCATTTCAAAAGACGGCACCGTAAGCGTGCGTCGTTTTAACGAATCAGAAGCGCCCATTCACTGGACACGCCCCATCAAAGAAGCACACGCTTTAGGTCTCAAAATCAGCATCACACCTCACTTGGCGTATTGGCGCTCGGGCTTTGAATGGGCAGGCGACATCGAATTTCAAACCGAAAAAGAATGGACACACTTTTGGTCTACCTATCGCCACTGGATCCTCACCCTTGCGACAGCGTGCAAAGATGCCGATGCGCTCGTCATTGGCACCGAACTCGACAAAACCTTACATCATGAAAAAGAATGGCGCACCCTCATCGCCGACGTACGCAAGATCTTCAAAGGCCAGCTGACCTACGGCTCCAACTGGACCGACTATCAACGCGTACCCTTTTGGGATGCACTCGACGTCATTGGCATCCAAGCGTATTTTCCCGTCTCCAAAATCGAAAACCCAACCGAACAAGACATCCGATCCGGCTGGGAAAAACACATTCAAACGTTACGCGCATACAGCATCAAACACAACCGCAACATTGTCTTTACCGAACTGGGTTACAACCAATCTTACTCCGCTGCTGCCGAGCCTTGGGGCTATCGTGTTGACGATGAAGGTGCACGCCCTTTACAAGAAATGTGTTGGCGCATCGCCTTTGAAGCCATTGCATCAGAACCCCGCGTCTTAGGCAGCCTCCTCTGGAAATGGTTTCCACTACCCCGCCCTTTTGGCCGCAATTTCCAACTGGCCACCCAAAACATCATGCCCATTATCGCCAACGCTTGGAAAGGATCAGTCCCCACCATCAACTTTGACCAAGAAGCCTATGAGCGTTGGCGACAAGAACGCCGGAATCGTAGGCGTCGCTCCAATAACGAATAAGCCTTATCAAAAAAGAGGACACCACACAACAAATGTACTATCACATAAAAAAAACCGCGTCGATTACCCGACGCGGTTTTTTTATTATCCATAACCAAAAACTTTATTCTGTCTCACGATCTTTCAGCTCTAAACGACGCACCCGTGTTGACACATCTTCTAATAATGCGCGATTGGTCGCAATCAAATCGGCAACAATACCCGTTAAAAACATTTGAAAACCTGCCAACAACAAAATCGCCGCCAAAATCAACGACTGCACATGCAAAGCACTTTCATCCGGCATTGCAAAAAAGATATAAACAAACCGCAAACCCAAAATAAAACCCAACCCAAAAGCCATACTGCCAAACGCCGAGAAAATACGCAATGCATTATACCGTGCATAGGTACGCATACTGATCATGCCCGACTTAAAAACAAATTCACCCACATTTTTAAACAAACGCGATTCACGCGTCTTCGGGTTGGTGCGAATCGGCACAATCTCAACCGCCAATCGATCTTGCCCCGCTTGCACCACATGCTCTGCTGTATGATCAAAATCGGTAAACATGGATAAATGCAACGCGGCTTCACGTGAATAAGCCCGAAAGCCACTCGCCACATCGGGCACATCAATGTGCGCCAATCGGCTGATCATTTTGCTGCCAAAGTTTTGCAAAAACCGTTTCATAAACGAAAAATGCCCAATAGCACCTGTCTGCCGATCCCCAATCACAATATGCGCCCGATGTTCCAAAATGGGTTTCACCAACACTTCAATATCTGGGCCATAATATTGATTGTCGCCATCCGTATTAATAATAATATCCGCACCCAACTTCAAACACGCATCAAACCCAGCTTTAAATGCGTATCCCAATCCTCTGTTCTTGGGAAACTTCACAATGTGATCCACACCCAACTCACGTGCAACCTTAACCGTGCGATCTGTCGACCCATCATCAATAATCAAAATTTCAACCTTATCGATACCCGGCACCTCACGGGGAATATCCTTCACCGTTGCGGGCAATGTATCTTCTTCATTCAAGCATGGAATTTGTACGATCAGCTTCACAAAAATCCTCACTCATCAAAACATGAACAGATTAAACCATCAGGACATCAAACATGATAACACGAACCCCTCCAATTTGGAAGTCCAAAATTCATGATCTATCTCAAATGCCCAACAGAAAAAGATGCGCGGTCTCAGTCACCAAACAATGCCGCAGAAGCAGCCTCCGCTTTCTCAGCCTTTTCTTCTTCCGTCAAATCACCCATCGCCCGATAAAAATCCTCATCGTAATTGCGTGTTTTAATCACCACAGGCATCGGCACCGCATGACCAAACATCAATGCTTGTTGTTTCGAATCCAAACTTGCCAACACACTGCGCAAACCTGCCGCATTAGACACACCCGTCAATACACCTTGAATATCTTTCTCATCATTCAACAACGCTGTAATCTTTGTACCCAACTGTGACAACACCTCTTCATCAATACCCGAAGGACGTTGATCCACCACCAACAACGACACATAATACTTCCGCATCTCACGTGCAATAATGCCAAAAATGGTTTGTTTGGCCGTTGTCGGATTTAAAAATTTATGAGCTTCTTCAATCGTAATCACCAACTGTTTGGGTTTGTCTGCTGGATTTTGAGATGCATAATACTTTTCACTCTTTTTAATATACTGTTCATGGATACGACGGGACAAGATATTGGCCACCAGCAAATAAGCCAACATGCTCGTTTGTCGCCCAAACTCCAAAACAATATGAATACCCCGATCAATATAATCCATCATCGTATCGACCGCATCGGCACCTTCGAGTTTGGTCACCATAAATGGGAAACTATCAATGCGTTTCAATTTACGATGTAATGCAGACAAGGAGCTTTTGTTGGCCCCAAGTTCCTCGGCAAACTGTTCAATACCGGGTCCATCTACGGACAACAATTGGCGCAGCCATTTATTTTTATACATCGCCGCCACCAAGTAGGCCGATTCTGCTGCGGTTGGATTTAACTGCAATTCATCTTGTAAAGCCACAACATCTTCCACCGCAATCTGGTCATAGGCAATATGAACTTCGTGATCGGGCTGAATGCCGCGTTGACGCGAAGAAGCTGGGTCCAACGAAAACAATGCCACCTGATTGCCAAAAAGCTGTTTTAAACCCTTCACAAAACTATCGCCCGAACTGCCCTCTTTCATTGCCTGGAATCCATACTCATTATGCATATCAAAAATCAAGTTCACCGCTTTTTTTTTCTTAATCATCCCACACAAAACCAAACGCGTTAAAAATGATTTGCCCGTACCTGTCTTACCAAAAATGCCATTGCTGCGTTCTACAAATCGATTCAAATTCAAACACACCGGTGTATCCATATCCAACGGGGTGCCCATATTAAAAAATCGGTCATCTCGATCTTCACTGCCAAACACCCGCGACACATCCTCTTCTTCGGCCTCTACGACCTTCGAAAAGTGACTGGGAATGGTCTTCACTGGCCGTGGTTCATCCACCACTTCTTCACCAGCTTCCAACATCAGCATCGGTCGAAGTGCCACAGTAACATAAGTACTGGCGCCATTGAGCACGCTGTGCAACAACTGATCCCCATCTTGTGGTGGATACAACAAAATATCGGGATTGGTTGCATCTAAGCTCAAATCTGTGATCATCGAAAAAAACTGATTTTTATACCCCTCGATCACCACAAACTTACCCGCCTTCACATCCTCCACACTGCGGTCGGGGTTCAACTTCATCTCCACCCCTTCCGTCAATGACCCTTTTGTCACCACACCGATCTGGTTGTTGTTCAGGTCATGCATGGGCTTGCCATTTAAGTCATCCCAAAGTTCGTTCAAAACAAACCCCTACTCTATTGTGAAATACGCCGCATAATGGAACTTAATCTATCATAATCGTCACGAATCAACCGACACAAGTCTTTGCCAATCCCCACCAAATAAGGCATATCAAATGCACGTGCTGCCCAAGCATGGCGCACCGATGCGATGATCAAATCGTCAACGGGCAAACGATTGCCACTTAAAACACACCGCAAATAATCGCCATTATTAGTCAACGCTTTTATTTCTGATTCTGCACACGGCAATACAAAACTGTGAATACCCGGGGGTTGAGGCGGCAACACTTGGCGAGGCCCTCGGTCATCACCATAACCTACGGTCACAGCCTCAAATTCTGTTTTCAACAATTCAAAAATTTGCGGCTGTTCATTGCGCAACTCTTGCTCAGTAAGTCCATAAGCCGTTGCACGCCGGTTGGGTTCAATCGAATGCGTACACACATTAAACACCAATCCATAAACCGGAATGGCCCCACTCGTTTTAATAAACGCACCAAACGGCGGTGCCCCATTCAACTCTCGGCTTTCCGCTACAAACTGAGATGTTGAACTCTCAATCACCTCACCAATAAATGCTTCTGTATCAACTTTCGCCAATGCCATAAAAATCCCCGATTTCAACTTTCCATGTGCCTTCTACCGCCTCACCGCCCTTAAACCGTCGCCGCCAGCTTCTTCAACTGCTTCAAAGAATTTTCTGCTTTCACATTGTTCTTTACATACGAATCTTTCAAAAACTTAAAGAAAATATCCCGATCCGCTCCCCGTACCACAGCACGTTCGTGCGATTCAGAAAGCACCACCGGATATCCCCGTCCTTTTTCGGCTTGGTCAATAATCGTCGTGTGTACCAAATCCAAAAGTGCTTCGTCATCCGCCACCCACTCAGGAATTTCCACACGCCCAACTTCCCAACCCGTATGCACATAAAAAAAGCAAATACGATGCGGCCCATAATCTTCCAAAATCTTTGATGAGCTTCTAAAAACACCACTGCGTTCACCACTTTTGAGCTTGCGTACATAAAGCATATCATCTGTCACACCCGCAATAGGCTCACATGGAATAGGCTCGGGTTTTTGTGCATCGTCATCCAAATTCAACAGTGCTTGGGCTTCAGCAGCTTTCCACGGGCATCGATCACAATCGGGTGGTTGCTCAGGGCAAAGCCCAACACGCAACCCATTAACCACATCGGCGCTGCCCGGATCACTGATGTAGCCTGCAATTGGCACACGCAATTCACGCAATTGCTCCAAACCACTTAAAGTCATTTGTAAGGTCTCACGACGGAAATCATAGGGTTTACCCTCTAACATCCACAAAATGAGGGTACCGTCTGTCAACCCCACCACAGTGCGACCTTCCTCTTTTGCCTCTGCCGCCAAAGCCACCACTTTATCCAACTCCATGGCATTGCGCTTCACACCCACAATTTCACGTGTGACAGGAGATCGCTTGCCCGCCCACTCGTGATACATGTCTTCTTCTTCATAAAATAAAGACGGCTCACTCGACATCACAGGGCGTTCACCCGACCCATAGTGCAAAACCACATATCCAACATTAATCAAAAAACAATTGGCGATTTCGTGTCGATCTGGAAAAATTTGTGAGCCATCGGCTGCAATCACAGTCAACTCTGCCGGACGCTCAGGACGTGAGCAAACTTCTGTAAAAGGCCCCGAGGCATTGGCCACCAACCAAGACGTGCGGCTGCGTCTAATCTTGGTTACCAATGTTTCCCATGGTTCTTCCCACCGATCCATTTCAGAAACAGCCAAATCAATGCGCGCAAAAAAGTCATCTTGCATCGTCTTGGCATCAACAGCCATTTGATCAATTTGCTTTTTCAACACACCAAAATCCAGCATCGCTCTATCTCCTAAACAATCGGACAACGCAACAATTTAACTTCCCACTCACATCAGCCATCTCATTGCTTTTGACGTTCTCTCCTGCTACTTATCGCTTCACTTTTTTAATTTTGCCTTTCCTCTCACCGCCTCTAAACAATCGACTCATAATAAAACTGTCTGCCACCCCCATCAACACTGCCATCGCGCACCCGACATACCAACCCCATTTTCTGAAGCGCATTTAAACGGTTACAAGCTATATTGATATTCTTACGAAGTGCTTCTGCAAATTCCGATGAAGTACCCTTCTTCTTTTCGAGCACCACATCCAAAGCCTCGCGAATGGGTGTTTTTAATACGCCCAATACCACAATAGAACCGTCGTCATTTTTAAAAAGAGCTGCCAAGTCGCGTAATTTTAGCACCGCCTCAAATGTTTCACGTACCGAATCATTGGCATTTTCGATAAATGCAAAACGATTACCCAATTCACCACTGCCAATGCGCATGAGAAGCTTCGACAAAAATTCATCGGCACAAGAGATGTCAATAAAAGAAACATTTGAAAAATCCAACGGCGTAACCGCATCAGAATCAATATCGCGCAAATGATCCATCAACTGCACAAGCAAAGCCTCACCACGGTCGCGACCGCTGAGAATGCCATTGGGTGCTTCAAATACAAACGGAGAGGTTTGATTCAACATGCTACATAACTCCAGGAGGGAACAGTGGGAAGGAAAGAAAGGGGGAGCGGAAAATGGACACCATGTAAACAAACGCGCGGGGACGCCAGTTATTCACGTTTACATATTTTAATAGAATTCCATTAAGCTGTGTCAAAATTAGAACAACCGCATTGATATGTCAAGTATTTTCTAATACTTGAGCACCAAAACACATGCTCGCATGTGCAGTATTTTACGTTGGTATATCGGATGTCTACTTAGACAACGGTAACCTGATATCAAAAATCAAATCATGCCAAAATGGAAACATTCATATCATCATCCAGAGTGGATTTAAGAAGCTAAATCTTTTACAAACAACCTTATAGAGCAAAGCCAATACCAAAGCTCACAAACAGACCAAAATATTATTAATAGCTGTAAAATATAGGGTTATGTTATATTTAACTATCCAGGTCTTCTACAAAACCATGACTTTGTGCATATAAGTGCGTCATTTGCGCCAATTGGCTCACAAATCAATAGGATAAAGCGGGCGTTGAATCCGTTTAAAATCAAATTGAGATAAATTCAACGCCGTCAATCCAGGCGCATCGGCAATGATAATATCGGCTGCAATTGGGTTAAAACCCGCTCGAAAATGTACCGCCGACTTCACCACCAAAATCTTTTGATCCATCGGATCAACACCTGCCGCGCGAAACATCTCAGGATCGCGACTTTGAATGCGCTTGCTGCTCACAATCACCAAAATACCCCCAATATCCAGCACCGCACACGTACCCAAACTCGCACTTGCCCCACGGCTCATCGGGCCTTTGTAGGTAAAATGGCCATCCCAAATAGATCGCACGCATCCTGTAACATCCATTGCTTGTCCATGAAAATCATCTGTCTTTGCGCCTAATGACGTCGTCAGCATATTGCCAACGCCCACTTCTATCGCCTCTTCCACCACTTTTGGATCATAAATGGTCGCAAGTGCCGCGCGTGTTACCCCTTGTGTAATCAACTCTCGCAAAATCTCTACCCCATCGTTCGATCCCCCACCACCCGGATTATCAGCAATATCCGCAATCACCACCGGCTGGCCCTCTACAGCCAAGGCCTGTCGAATCGCGTCGGGTACAGAGGTAGGTGTATACAAAAATTCTGCACGCCTATCCCACGCCATTTGAGCCATTTGATCGGCCTCCGTTTTCGCCACATCCATATCTCCATCGGCATACACAACAATGGCATGTCCCATAGGCGGTATATCGGCATATGAAAACCCAGCAAACAACGACGTCGACAAAATCCCCTCAGGGCGATCAGATCGCAAAGCCACTTCCCACATTTCTTTATACAACCCACCCTCGGTATGGCAGGTACCACACACTGGGATCATCGGCGGTTTGTTCAACGACACAACAGGCGTCACCTCACCCTTCGCAATGCGCACAATCATCTGCGCCGCTTCGCGCCCTCGTTCGCCCATATCGGTGTGCGGATACTTTTGATAGCCAATCAACATACTCGCCCGATCAACCAATTCCTCTGTAATATGCGAATGCAAATCCAGCACCACCACCAGCGGCATCTCGTCACCGATCACCTCACGAATCAACCCCAACAAATGCCCCTCACCATCATCAATGCCCTCCACAACCATCGCCCCATGCAAGGCCAACAAAATCCCATCTGCATCCCGATTCGCCGCAATCCCCTCAACAATCTGCCCCCCAATGGTATCAAACGCCTCCCGTGTCACCAACCCCGATGGCGTCGCATGAGAAGACACCGTATACACCACCTCATCTCCCCGTTGTTCAAGCACATCCAAAAACCCACCCACCACGGTCTCCGTCCCTCTTTGTACTTCAGCAACTTCCTCACCCTGTAAATACGTCTGCGCCCGAAACGATTCCAAATCTGTCGGCACGGTTGAAAACGTATTGGTCTCGTGCGCAAACGCACCAATGATCCATTTCATAACCCATCTCCTTTTATTTGACTGGCCCTCATCCGACCTTCGCTGTGCCCGGCCACCTTCTCCCACGTGTGGGAGAAGGAAACATTTGGGACCTTTCGATCCCGTTGATATCATCACGCTTCTAAGAGGTGCTAAAATAAAAGGCCACACGCATCGGCGCGACCATTTATTCTACTGCTCAACTTCTATTGACAAACATTATTCATTTAACATAACGCTTCTGCCAAAAAGAGAAGAAGCCCCAGCAATAAACTGGGGCTTCTTCTCTTTTTTCGATTCCAAAATAGATTTATTTTTATGAAGACTGGATCTCCAATAGAGCCATTTGAAAATGACGACAGATACATTCATACCAATTTAATAATTATCTATCAAATATCCTGATATATGCCACATAAATCACGACCCTACTTATAACCCCGGCACACTCCCTGCTCCATACCCTGTCAACTCCACATACCCTCGTCCAACCTTCTTCCCCGCTCGCAACACCCGCACGGCCCCTTCCCAATAAAACAACGTACCCACCAACTCCGCTTGATTTTCCTGATTTTTCATCTCCGACTGAACAGTCAATATCTCATCCCCCACTTTAATAATCCATCCCGCCGGATATATCGCATCTGTCTCTGGGCTCGTCCAAGAACCCGTCTCTTGAATCTCAAATTCATCCCGTTTCAAATACTGCGTTTGCCCATCAACAAGCACGATCGTCCCCCGCGCATAATCCACTGCATTCGTCTTGTCTCGCAACACATACAACATCACCTCACGTCCATCGTCCAACTGCAAACTAAACCAATCCCACCCCACCTGGTTTTCATCCAACTGATTCGACCCAAACTCCTTATCCATCCAACTTTCGCCCACAACGTCAAACGTCTCTCCCGCCACCGTCACAGATCCTTCGGTTTCCAAACGTGTAAAACTATAATATTGACTCGCCGCGCTTTCCCCCACACCCTTTTTACTGTATCCTTTCGGTCCCTGAAAAATCAACGACTTCTTAGGTCGTGTACGCAAATCAATGCGCATGTCTTTGCCCGCATCCACCGCACTAAAATCAAATGCATCGCCATTCCAACGCAACAGCCACCGATCCTGTGTACCCACAGGTCCACGGCTCCAAGCCAACAGCGTATCGGGATACACACCAAATCCGCCCAACAAAGGCGTAACCCGATGAATGGATTCACTAAAATAATGTTGCCCTGTCTCCAGGTCGCTAATCGCCGCGTGCCCCATAATCAAATTGTTCGCTGCCCAATCCGAATCTAAGTCCGGTTTCGTAGGCAACAACCCCACCCGAAAGAACGTAAACTGATACCCAAATTCGCGCCCATTTTCACTCTTCAAATGCCCCGTAAAATACCACCACTCCGTCTTATACCCCTCCCGCGCCCAATGATCCTGCGGAAACGACCACTCATAATCCGGCACCGCAATCTGCCACTCCTCTGCTTCACCTTGTGTCCATCCCATAAAGAACCAAATACAAAAAACGATAAACAACGCCTTTCGTCTATCCTTCCTTTTACCCTTTACCTTTTGCCTTTTACCTTCAAACATCATCCCGCCCCAACTCCGTTGCCGGTGTTTTACTCGCCTTAAGTGCCGGATACAAACTCGCCAACACCGACACGCCTAAAATCGTCACCATCTGCTCCACCAATGCACCCCACGGCCAATACACCTGAATGGTCCACCCAAAGTAGGCCCGATTGATCACAAAAATCAACACCATTGCCAAAGCAATACCACCGACAACACCCATCACCAAACCCAACAACCCCATACCCAATCCCTTGCCCACAAACAGACCAAAAACCTGTCGTCGTGTCGCACCAATAGCCCGATACAACGCCAACTCAGACACCTGTTCACGCGCCAAAACCAGCAACATCAACGCAATACCACACACGGCAATCAACAAACTAATCCCTTGCAACAGGCGTGTCACCGCAAACGTCTGATCAAAAATCATCATCGCTTCATCGCGCAACCGCTTGTTGCTGCGAATGTCCATTGCCGAGGTCTCAAATTCGGCCTTCAACGCATCCACCATCACTTCCGTATCCACACCCGGTTCCAAATACAAAGCCACACTGTTAATCGACCCGGGCCCCCAATATTTCTCAACAGTCTTTAAATCCAAAACCACCGCGCCACCCTGTGCGTTATAATCGTAATACACACCCGCAATCTGAAATTCATGCACCCCGTCCATTACATAAATCGGTACCGAATCACCCACCCACAAATTCTGCTTGCGCGCCAACGTCTCACCAATCAACACCCACCCATCTTTGTGCACCTGTTCAAATGCTGTTTCAAAATCACCGTCCAAAAGCGTAAACCGAGAAGCCCCACCCGGAACACCAATATCCACCCCAGCCAAAGCAAGCCGGTGATCGTTGCTATACACCAAAAACCCACGCAACTGATCCATCGCTCGCACGCCATCAAAATTGCGCATCGCCTGAATCAAATCATTTTCCAAAAACGCCTCATCTCCTTGCCCACGCCAAGAAGACGGTGTTACATAAACATCAGCCACCACCGTTGTCCGAATCCAAACATTCAGCGTCTCTCGAAAACTCCCAATCATCAACGTAATGCCCACCAACATACTCACCGCAATGGCCAATGCCGCCACTGCAAATGCTGTGGTTTGCAACCGCGCACCCACACTTTTCAAACTATACGCCAACCCAAAACTTCGAATCTGAATCCCTCGCGTCAACACATGAATGGCCATGGGTGTCAACAAAGGCAAACCCGTCAACAATCCAACCGCCAGCACAAATCCCGCATGTTGCCACTGCCACCCCCCCAACAAAAACCAAACACCCACCACCACAAACACACCCAAACCAATGCCACATAAATGGGGTGCAAATGATCCGATCTTTTCATGCAATGTAAAGGCCGACAACAAACTGCGTGTATCTCGCCTGCTCATATCCACCGCAGGCAACAAAGCCCCCAACACCGCACCACCCACACCAATTAAACCCGCCACACCAAACAACCACGGCGACAACTGCAATGTCGAAATCTCCTCTAACAAATACAAATTGGTCAGCGTGGAACTCACCACATCCACATTCGCCTTTGCCCCCCAATACCCCAACACCAACCCCAGCACCACACCCAAACTACCAACCACCACCACCTCACCCACAATCAACCCAAACACCTGCCTCCGCGTCGTACCAATCGAGCGCAACATCCCAAACTCCGCCCGCCGACGCACCAACGACGCTTGCGTGCTGCTATACACCAAAAACAAACCCACAAACAAACTGATCAAACTCAATGCCGTCAAATTCAACCGAAACGCCGAGATCAACCCCTCCGTTTGTCGAGACCGTTGCTCGGGTGTCACCACCTGCACCGACACACCCAACTTTTCTTGTAACCGATCCCGCACCCCATTCACATCTACCCCATCTTTTACCCGTATATCAATCTGATGCACATGTCCTGAACGCCCCAATAAATGCTGCGCCTGTGCAATATCCATTACCACCACCTTTGGGCTGGCCAAAGGACTCAGCTTCTGAAAATCAACCAACGCCCCAATCTGCAACCACACCGCACGTGAACCACTATAAATTTTCACAGAATCACCCACTGCCCATCCCATCTCATTGGCCAATGTGGGCGTAAACGCTGCCCATCCAGGGCGTGCCAGCACATCTGAAAAATCACCCGGACGCCCCCCATCCCAGGGCACACGCACCGGCGCAAAAAAATCAAATCCAATCACCTCTAAATAAAACCGTTCCCGATCTGCCAATGCCACCGACACCCGGTACAACGGCCACGCCGCCGCAACACCCACATCACCAATCACATCGACATACAACGACTCAGGAAGTGTCGGCATGCGCCCCAACACACTCAAATCGGCATCGCCACTCACGGCCTGCATACTGCCTTCAAACGCAGCCAATGCATTCTGATTGATAATCTGAATCGACAGCACCGACGCCACGCCCAAAGCCACGCCAAACACCGTCAATACAAACAGCATTCGCCCAGCTTTAAAATGTGCGCCCATCGCTTTTAAAAAATACCGAACCACAAATCACCCTTCCACTTTCGACCGACTCTGCGAATCTGCGAATCAACGAATAGACGAAACCCTTCTTCCCAAATAAGATGCAAGCTTCGATTCGTCTATTCGCTGATTCGTCTATTCGTCGATTTTCAATTCCCCACTGTGAATTTCCCACACCGCATCGGCCAACTTTGCAAACGCTCGGCTGTGCGTCACATACAAGAGTGTTGTCCCTTCATCTTCGACCAAAGACAACAACAAATCCATCACAAGCTGGCCATTTTCATCATCCAAATTACCCGTCGGTTCATCGGCCAACAGCAAACGCGGTTTGCGCAACAAGGCCCTGCAAATAGCCACCCGCTGCATTTCACCACCCGACAACTTTTGCACTGTGTCTCGTGCCCGATCTGCCAACCCCACACGCCCCAACAAATCCATCACCCGCCCATCCACATCTCCAATACGATCACCAGAAATCATCGACGGCAGCGTCACATTGTCATATACCGACAAATGTGGCAACAAATGAAAAAATTGGAAAATAAGCCCCACATCATCGCGCCGCATCAACGTACGCTCACTTTCCGACAGCCCATTCAAATCGCGGTCATGCACGCGCACCGTA
>JABIFK010000577.1 GCA_018650745.1 Candidatus Latescibacterota bacterium
ACACAACAGACTGCTCTTAGGGCGTGGTGCAACATTAAAAGACAGCTACGTCACGCGCCTCAAACAAATGGGGCTGCCCGCACTTTATATTCAAGACGCAGACACCAGTGATATTTCTGTTCCCGAAATGATCCCACCAGCTGCACGTGCCAAAGCCATTCAGAATCTCACCAACACCTTTCAAGCAGTGACACATTCCTTAGATGGAATGCGCCAACTCTCACTCGAAGAAGCCCACGAACACGTTCACTCCAAGCGTTTTATCGACACATTTAAATCCACAACAAACAACCAAGGCATCGACCAAATTGTAGGTGACGTAGATACCTTGGTGGATCAAATCATGAACAAAGATGTCATTTTGGGCCTTAACTCCATTAAAATCCATGACAACTATACTTTTCAGCATTCTATCGACGTCACACTCATGGCCCTTCTATTGGCCAGAAAAGTAGGATGGAAAAAAGAACGCCTCACCGCATTTGGCATTGGATGCCTTTTACATGATTTGGGCAAAATTTTTATTCAAAGCGACATTCTAAATAAACCCGGTCGGCTCTCAGAAGAAGAATTTGAGATCATGAAATCTCACCCCACATTGGGATTTGATCTCATTCGCACCCTTGCCCCACACCTAAGCAACCTGGTTGCACATGTTGCCTATCAACATCATGAGCGACAAGATGGATCGGGTTATCCACGTGGCATCAAAGGCAATCAAGCCTTGGGACGCAACGAACCCGACACCATTCACGACTTTGGCGCAATTGCAGCTGTCGCCGACATTTACGATGCAATGGCATCAGACCGTCCTTATCGACAGGGCTGGCCAGTCGATCGGGTCGTCAATCTCATCAAAGAGTTATCGGGGTCACACCTCAACCCTCGTGTTGTTGAAATCTTTCTGCAAACAGTAGCGCCCTTTCCCATTGGGACAAACATACGCATCCTCAATGGTTCCTACGTGGGTTATGAAGGCGTTGTTGCCGATATTGAAGACAAAGACCTCACCCATCCTATCGTTCGCCTTCTCAGTGACCCTCAAGGTAATCGCATCGATGCCATTCAGTTCGATTTACGAATAGACGAAGACATGCAACTAGAATCTGTGCGAGATGGCGCTCCTCAACTAGAACCCCTTGGCAGTTCGCAAAAAGTTGTTACGATATTAAACCAAGCAGAAGCAGACCGACCTCTACAACCCATTATCCAACAAAACAATGCCATTTGTTCTTCGTGCGGCTACGAAAACCAACCCTCCGTCAACGTTTGTAGTGAATGTGGTACCGGATTGCCCATTCTCGGAAAATGCAAATCTTGCGACCATCAAAACAAACCTTCGAGTAAGTTTTGTAGTGAATGTGGTTCTTCGCTAAACGCCTAAACCGCACGATTAAGCTTGACTTACCACACATATAACCCCACATTTCTAGATATCATCCTATTCATTTGGAGTGATTATGTCCGTATCTGGAGTTATCGCACTGGCTGCTTGCGTGAGCAGCGTTTTTTCAAAAATCATTTTTACCGTTCGAATGAAAAATCTAGAACGTGTACATGAAACAGAACACGCCAACTACCAAAAGGCTAAAAATGAGCTCCATGCAGCCGCGCAACATAACAAACTCCTTGAAGTTGAAGTAAAACAGCATGAGGGGCGGAGACGTGCAATACTGCGCAACATCAAAACAACAACTGATACGCTGGCAAAACTCCAGACACGCAAGGAAGAAGACGACTCCATTCGCGAATATCAAAAAGATCTTATCAAGGGCAAACCACAATAGAAGGCAACGTCATGTCAGGCATTACAGAGATTTTTTTAGGCATTACTATTGTGGGCATCATCATGACGGTGAAAGTCCTTATGGACGGCTATCGAGACCTGAACTTTCTCAAAGCCAAAATTACTGCCCTGAAAGACTCCACCATAGATTCCCAAACCCAATTGGTGACCCAAAGCGACGAAAACAAAGACATTGAAACCGCGTTACAAGAAATAAAAACCGAAGTAGAAGAGCTCTCAAAAAAAGAAAAAGATATGAATGATCAAATAACAACCCTTCGCACAGACCTTGACGGTAACAAAAGATAAACACAGACAATAAAAAAAGGGGCAGACTTATAGTCTGCCCCTTTTTTTATTGTCTGCCTCATTTACCATCTCACCCCCTATCGCTTCTCCACCACCTCTGCCACACCATAAAACTGACCCGCCTGCGGTAAAATACCCGTCGCGTGTTGTGAATGCACGCATACCAGTTGTCCATCGTTTCGAGCAAACACAGTTGTCACAAAAGCCACATCATCTACAGCTAAAAACGTCAATGCCATTTCACTTGCCACAATCCTTACGGCTTTTTTTGTCTCACCCATAAGCAAAGTCGCCGTCTGTTTTTTTAAATCAATCGCATCAAAAGTTAATTCAGGCGCCTGATCGTCATAACGCGCCTCACCATCACGCACCAACTTCCCATCGGGCCACTTAACACGCGTGCCAGGGCCCAATAAACAACGAATGGTTTTTGCTGACATCAAGATGTCAATGGGTGCCTCGTCAGGAGAAACACCTAATATTTCGGGTAGTGCAGATGCTTGTGACAGCGACGCTACACGACTCTTACCACCATAGGCATTAATGGAAACATTCGTTTTAGCTTGTGCCGCATCTCGAAAGTCTGCAACTATTTCAGGTGCCAACATCAGTGCCGTTGTTCCTTCACCTTCTATCACAAACCAATGTTTGGCTTTTCGAAACGCACCAATACCTGGCATCCGTCCCATATATGATGTTTGTTTGCTGTGCTCATAAAATAACCCTCGCACAGAATCATACGACACTTCAAAACGGTCTTGATAATCTTTATCTTGCCCTACAATTTCAAACAGTGCACCACGCATGATAACTGCACAGGCATAATCGTCTGTGTTCGATTTGCCTTTATCAGTTACCGTCGTTCTAAAAACACGGCACTTGCGAAACACAATATCATCAGCCACACGTGGTATGCCATCAACAGACTGTACAATCTCTTTTTTGGATCGACTTGCTGCAACACTTAAAAATGCCCCATCAATCTCTCTATCCAACATCAACAACACATCTCTATCATTCTCATCTTCTGTATATCGAATGGCAAACCAACGTTGATCGCGCCCATCAAAACTTTCCTGGTATAAAGGTGCCGCACGGTGCAACGAGCGTGGCAAATGATCACCAATATCAGAATAAGTCATCGTTTGAATCATATCATAAGGAATTACGGTGAGATGAGCATACCGATAATCATTCCCCAAAATCATAACATCATCATCTCGAAAGCGCACCACAACTTTCATTAATTTTTCGCCACCACGCAAATCACCCGTGGCTTTTATGCGCACGGGATCGCGCTCCAAAACGTGAACATCATCAAATGAATCATTGGCGCGAACCACAGAACAACTGAAAAACACAAACAAAAAGATTGCCTGAATGATCCACATATTATTCTCCACTCAATGCATGGATTGACTGTTGAATATCAAAAAGTTCTTGTGCCAACTGTGCCAGCGTCATCACAATATTTAACTCAAATGGTTTGCCAATAATCACGTCCGCATCACTAACATCTATGTCAAGAGTATCTGCGGTATACGCCGACACAATCGCAATCACAGCACGTGGCATCGCATGCCGAATCATAGGCAAAGTTTCCAAACCACTCAGACCCGGCATCCGAATGTCTAAGGTCACCAAATCATAACGGTGTTCCATTGTTAAACCCAATGCATGTTCACCATCTTCGGCCAAATCTATCTGATCACATCCAACAGCCTCTAAAGCCGCCGCCAGAAGTTCCCGAACACCGGGTTCATCATCAACAATCAAAACGCGCATAAAATTTCACCAAATCCCTTATGTTTATCTTTTTTCTATTTAACTACAATATAGCATATCACCTTGCAAAACGCCACCCGCCTTTTGCTTGACATCCTACGCCCTTTACGATATTTTCGCCCAGCAATGGAAGTCTGCGAACCAAAAATTAAGAGGAGGCCCAATGAACAAGCTCAAACGACGTGATTTCATAAAAAAAATCCCCCTTGCTGGAGGCGCATTCGTCGCAGGATGTGCATCGCCTCAAGAAACCAATGCCCCAGCCATTCACACGGGCAAAACATACGAATGGAAAATGGTAACCACGTGGCCGCCTCATTTTCCCATCTTGGGCGAAACAGCTGACAACCTCGCCAAGTGGATTGGTGAAATGTCTAATGGCCGTCTCAAAATACAAGTTTATGGGGGTGGTGAGCTCATCCCGCCGCTCGAAGGGTTTGATGCCGTCAGCCAAGGTATTGCCGAAATGTGCCATGGCGCATCTTATTATTGGGCCGGCAAAGCACCAGCCACTCAATTTTTTGCTGCCGTACCCTTTGGCATGAACTCCCAACAAATGAATGCTTGGATCACAAGTGGTGGCGGTCAGGCCCTTTGGGAAGAACTCTATGCACCCTTTAACCTTATTCCAATGCCAGCAGGCAGCACCGGGTTTCAGATGGGCGGATGGTTCAACCGCGAAATCAATACCATAGCCGACTTCCAAGGCCTAAAAATGCGCATGCCAGGTTTGGGTGGCAAAGTCCTCTCCAAGGCCGGTGGCTCAGCAGTGCTTTCCGCTGGTGGCGAAATTTTCACCAATCTCGAACGCGGTGTCATCGATGCCACCGAGTGGATCGGTCCCTATCACGACTATCTCATGGGCTTTTATAAAGCCGCGAAATATTATTATTACCCTGGTTGGCACGAGCCAGGTACCATTATAGAACTCATTGTCAACAAACAGGCCTTAGAAAGTTTGCCCAAAGACCTACAAGCCATTGTGCGTGCCGCAGCTGCACGTGCCAGTGTTTGGGCTTTGGCCGAATTTGAATCCAAAAATAACACATACCTACAAAAACTCATCACCGAAAAGGGTGTCCAACTCAAAAAGTTTCCGGATCCTGTGCTCAAAACATTAAGACAATACGCCCAAGAAGTTGTAGATGAGGTCATTGCCTCTGATGCGATGAGTAAAAAAGTTTACACATCGTTCAATGACTTCCGAAAAAATGTATCTGCTTGGGCAGATGTATCCGAAAAAATCTATTACACCAGCATCAGCGGATAACAACACCAAATGGCACAGGTCAACAAGTCATAGGTCAGGGTCAAAAACCGTTTTTTGATCTGTGACTTGCAGACCTGTGACATCTACTGCCTACTCAAATATTCTGGCAACCACGTCGCCAGTTCAGGGAACGCAATCACCAATCCAACCCCCACCAACTGAATCACAATAAACGGTATAACGCCTCTATAAATATGCCCCGTTTGTATTTCTGGTGGCGCAACACCCTTTAGATAAAATAACGAAAAACCAAACGGTGGTGTCAAAAATGACGTTTGCAAGTTCATCGCCACCAAAATGCCCAACCACAGCAAATCCACACCCAACACCACAAAAATAGGCGCCACCACGGGCACAATAATAAAAGTAATCTCAATAAAGTCGATAAAGAATCCAGCCACAAAAACCATTACCATCACAAGCGCCAAAAATGCGCCCGGTCCCATATTGGCACCCAAGATTAAGTTGGTCAAATATGCGTCTCCGTGCATGCCCCGAAATACCAAACCAAACGCTGTCGCGCCGACCAAAATCACAAACACCATACATGTCAAGTGCGTCGTTTCTGTCATGACCGCTTTCAGTGTCCCTAGAGAAAACTTACCCTGAAAAACAGTCAACAATGTTGCACCAAAAGCACCTACTGCAGCAGCCTCTGTCGGTGATGCCACACCTGCAAAAATAGACCCCAAAACAGCCACCACCAAAACAGCTGGCAATACAAATGCTTGAAAAATGCGTTTGATCATGCCTTTGCCACGAAACGCTGCCAATTCTTCCGCAGGCATCGCAGGTGCCCATTCCGGTTTTAAAATGGCAATCACCACCAGCCACACCATATAGAACCCCACCAACATCATCCCCGGGATCGCCGCACCCACAAACATATCTCCAATAGACACATTCAACACACTACCCAACAAAACCAATACAATACTCGGCGGGATAATTTGGCCCAAAGTACCCGATGCAGCAATCGTACCCGTTGCAATCTCTGGCCGATATCCCCGCTTCAACATCGTTGGCAAACTCAACAGCCCCATGGTCACCACCGTCGCACCCACAATCCCCGTCGAAGCCCCCAACATTGCCCCCACCAACACCACTGAAATCGCCAATCCACCTCTTAGGCGGCCAAACAACAATGCCATGGTCTCCAACAGCGCTTCAGCCAAGCCAGACTTTTCGAGCATAACGCCCATAAACACAAACAAAGGCACGGCAATCAAAACGTAATTGGTCATCACACCCCAAATACGCAACGGCAACAGTTGAAAAAAAGTGGCACCAAAAGTCAAGTACCCCAAAATAAAGGACACACCACCCAACGTAAATGCAACAGGAAACCCCAACAACAACAGCAAAAACAAAACACCAAACAAAATCAGAGGCATTGCGTCGATCATCCGGCCACCTCCTCACCGCGAATACACAACACAGATCGACAAGCCAAAGCAATGCCTTGAATAAATAAAAAGAAAAAACCAACAGGAATTGCCGCCTTCAAAACCCACCGCGCAGGCAAACCACCCGGATCGGGAGACGTTTCACCAAAGTGAAATGCATTTATCACAAAATTTTGTGAGCTCCAAATCACAAGCGCACAAAATGGAATCAGGAACAACACACTCCCGACCAAATTCACCCAAGCCTGAGCACGTGGTGAAAAACGACTGTAAAACACGTCCACACGCACATGTTTGTCGTGCTTAAGCGAATACCCTGCCCCCAACAAAAAAATCAACGCAAACAAATGCCACTCCAACTCCTGCATGGCCACCCAACTGTTCTGCAACAAATATCGCATAAACA
>JABIFK010000153.1 GCA_018650745.1 Candidatus Latescibacterota bacterium
GGTTGGGCGTTTGTTTAACGAGTTTGGCATTTCGATTGCCGTGGCAGTGGTTATTTCGAGTTTTGTGGCCTTGTCGTTAACGCCCATGTTGTGTTCGCGCATGTTGCGGCCTTTGCATGGTGATGTTAATGCGGGATGGGCTTCACGTTGGTTTGATCTCTTTTTTGAGGGTTTAAATCGTGTGTACGAAAGCACGTTGAAGTTTGTGATGCGTATGCGTTGGTTCATGATTGGTGTGGCCCTGTTGATGGTGGGGGCGAGTGTGTATTTGTTTGAGCTGTTGCCACGCGAGTTGGTGCCCACAGAAGATCGGGGCATTGGTTTTGGCATTGTGATTGCGCCTGAAGGGGCGACTTTGGAGTATACAGATCGGTATATGCGCGAGGTGGAGAAAATATTGTTGCCTTTGCCCGAACGACGAGGTTTGTTTACCGCTATTGGGTTGAGTTTTGGTGGGCCAGGTCAAGTAACCAATGGCATTGTATTTTTGCCCTTGAAACCCCGCGATGAACGCGATAAGTCTCAACAACAAATTGTGGGAGAGTTGTTCCCTCAGATGTTTTCGATTCCGGGTGTGCTGGCTTTCATTGTGAGTCCGCCAAGTTTGGGCGGTGGGTTCAACTCCAAAGCGGTTGAATATGTGTTAAAAGCGGATAGTTATGAGACGTTAAGTCAGGCGATGGATGTGATGATGGCCAAGGCGGCGGAGTTGGGATATTTGATTAACTTGGATACGAATTTGCGATTGAATAAACCCCAGTTGGATTTGACCATCGATCGCAAACGGGCTTCGGAATTGGGTGTTTCGGTGACGGATATTGGTACCACCTTGGAAACATTTTTGGGTGGACGGGTGGTGACAAAGTTTAAACGGGGTACCAAGCAGTATGATGTAATTGTGCAGATGACCCCTTCCGCACGGGCAACACCTGATGCAATAGCGGGTATTTATTTGCGGGGTTCGGGTGGGTTGGTACAGTTGGCCAATGTGGTGAATGTGGCTGAGACGGTTGCACCAAAAGAGTTGAATCACTTTAATCGGGTGCGATCCGCCACGTTGAGCGCAAATTTGGCTCCGGGTGTGGATTTGGGCACGGCATTGGATGCTTTGGATCGGATCGCAGAGACGGATTTGCCAGGCGGTGTAACGCGTGAGTTGGATGGTCAATCGCGTGAGTATCGTTTATCAACCAATGCGCTGTATTTTATGTTTTTATTGGCAATCATATTTATCTATTTGGTGTTGTCGGCACAGTTTGAGAGTTTTGTGCATCCGATGACGATTTTGCTTTCGGTGCCGTTGGCAGTGTTTGGGGCATTGTTGTCGTTGTTTGTGTTTGGGCAGAGTTTGAATATTTATTCTCAAATTGGGTTGATTATGTTGGTGGGGTTGGTGACGAAGAACTCGATTTTGATTGTGGAGTATGCCAACCAATTGCGGGCACGTGGGCGTGATGTGATGACAGCGGTGATGGAGGCGTCGACGATTCGGTTGCGGCCGATTTTGATGACGTCTTTTGCGACCATTTTTGGGGTGTTGCCGATTGCGATTGGGTTGGGTGCAGGGGCGGAGGCACGGCGACCCCTTGGAATTGCTGTTGTGGGGGGATTGTTCTTTTCGACGTTTTTGACGTTGGTTTTGGTGCCGGTTTTGTATACGCTTTTGGCGCGGTTTACGAATCCAAATCCGGTGGCAGAGGAACCGGCTCAGGCGGCGGATTGAGATAAAAGAGTGAAATAAGCTTTAAGCCCCAGTGTGGAATACACTGGGGCTTTTTTCTTTGCTTGGATTTGATGTTGGATGTATATATGGAAGGTTTGTTTGGGAGATGTCTTCTGGTTTTTATATTTGATTTTGAGTTTGTTGGCCTTCGGCGACCTACTTTTTAAACGACTAAAAAGTAGGCAAAAAGTCGTCCCTCAAGTGCCGGGAAGGCTGATTTTCCGCAAATACCGTTAAGGGTACATCAAGTTCGGTGGCCTGCGTGCGTAAGAGGGATAAGATAACATAGTGTGGGATGGAATGGTGCGGAAAATCGGGGGTGGATTGGTGCTGTGGTGGGGTGAGATATGTTGTTATGGAAAATAAATGAAAGGAAATATCATGGGTGATCGACCGAATATTTTGTGGTATTGTAGTGATCAACAAAGGTTTGATACGATTGGAGCTTTGAACAATCCACATATTAACACGCCTCGGTTGGATGGGTTTATGAAGGAGGCGGTGACGTTTACACATGCGTTTTGTCAGAGCCCGATTTGTACACCGAGTCGGTCGAGCTTTTTGACGGGGATGTATCCGAGTGCGGTTGGGGTGAATCAGAATGGGAATCCGTTGTTTCCGACGCATTATGAAGATCGGTTGGTGACGAAGCGGTTGACAGATGTGGGGTATGATTGTGGGTTGGCGGGGAAGTTACATTTGTCGACGGCAGCAGATGGGCAAGAGCCAAGAGTAGATGATGGGTATCGGTATTTTCAGTATAGCCATGATCATAAGGGGCCACGCCGTTATGGGCATGATTATGCGGAGTGGTTGCGCGCTCAGGGGGTGGAGCCGGATGAGATGATGGCGACGCCGACGGATATTAAGACGTATTTGCAAGGGGCCAAACAAGCGCGGTTTGGAGGGATTAAGGAGCCGACAGAAGCACAGGATAACTTTCCGCCGCATTTGCATCAAACCCATTGGTGTTCGGAGAAGGCGATTGAATTTATTGATAAAAATCGAGACGAGGGGCAGCCGTGGTTGATGAGTATTAATCCGTTTGATCCGCACGCGCCGTTTGATCCGCCGTATGAATATTATAAGCGGTATGATCCTGAGTCGTTGCCTGGGGCACATTTTGAAGCGGGTGATTTGGAGACGCAGAAGCGGTTGGTGGATGCGGGCGTGGATTTTCAGTCTGAACCGGAACACCCGGATGCGCGAGATCACAAGGTGATGCAGGCGGCGTATTATGCGATGATTGAGTTGGTGGATTTTGAGTTTGGACGCATTTTGGATCATTTGGAGGCGACAGGGCAACGTGAGAATACGATTGTGGTTTTTATGAGCGATCATGGTGAGATGTTGTGTGACCATGGGTTGGTGCTTAAAGGATGCCGATTTTATGAGGGGTTGACGCGGGTGCCATTGATGGTTTCTTGGCCAGGGCACTTTGGTGAAGGTGTGGTGTCGGATGCTTTGGTTGAATTGATGGATTTGGTGCCGACGTTTTATGAGGCGGCGGGTGAGGAGATTCCGTATTGGGTGCAGGGTAAATCACTTATGCCCGTTTTGAAGGGCGAGACAAGTGATCATCGGGATTTTGTGCGGACGGAATTTTTTGGCGCGATAGCATATCCTGATCAGACGCATGGGACAATGTATCGTGATAAGAAGTGGAAGTTGGTGCGGTATCATGGGAAAGAAGTTTGTGAGTTGTACAATTTGGAAAATGATCCATGGGAGCACAATGATTTGTCGGAAGATCCTGCCTGTCGAGATGTGTTGCTGGATTTGATGCGGAAGAGTTTTGATGCGACGGCGTTGGCATATGCGCCGGGGCAGCCACGGAAGAATCATTATTAGATCATATTGTTTTTTAGAATGCGTTCTTTTAAAAGGATATTTTATGCGTACGACACACAGTTGGACATCGAATACGGCTACGATTCATGTTGAGGGTCTTCAAGCCCCGGTAAAGATGCTTCACATTACGGATGCGCATGTTTCTTGTATTGATGATCGGGATCCTGAGCATGTTGAGGCGTGTGCAACCCATCAGGCACGCAATGTTCCTCGTGAAGCATTTTTTCACGCGTTAATGGCCGAAGCAGCGACACTGTCTTTGGATCTTGTCGCTTTAACAGGGGATATCATTCACTATCCTTCTCAAGCGGCTATTGAAAGTGTTGACCAGGCTGTTGCTCAGGTTGATGTGCCGGTTGTGTATACATCGGGCAATCATGATTGGTGGTATCCTCATATTAAAGGGCGTGAAGAATTGCGATCGGTTTGGTGGCCTATGCTTGATTCACTTACAAAAGGTCAAGCTTCACATGCGAGTTATGTCGTCGGTGGGATACAATTTATTCTGGTTGATGATTCTACGTATCAGGTTACAGAAGAACAATTGGCTTTTGTACAAGAAAAGCTGAAAACAGATTTGCCTACTGTGTTGTTGACACATATTCCAGTGAGTTTACCAACGTTGCGAGATCGAACGATTGAGCGATGGAAAGACCCTATTTTGATTGGAGACCCCAATTGGTCTGTGGAAAGACGGGAGCGGTGGAGGACGGATGCAGACTTGCCATCGACACTTGAATTTGTTCGTACTTTGGTTGCTGCTGACAATTTGATTGCTGTTTTTTGTGGTCATATCCATTTTGACCATGCAGATACGTTAAGTCGTAGTGCAGTACAATATGTTGGTGCGCCGGGATTTGATGCTCAGAAACGTTTGGTAGAATTTTTGCCGTTGTAAAAAGGATCTTATGAAAGACAGACTTGTTATTTGTAATGATGATGGTATTCAAATGCTTCATCATTGTGTGCCAGGACAGGTTGAAACATCGGTTCAACAGTGGGTGGATTTTTTTCTGCTGGAATGTGGCGTCGATGTTTTTGCTTTTTGTACTGCGCGACCTGATAAGACGCATCATGAAACACAGGTAGGTGAGCGAGATTATGATTTTATGGAGCTGGCACCTGCGCAGGCACAATTGCACTACAAAGAAGTGTTGGACGAGTTGCGTGATCAAGGCACAGATATTTTGAAAGTGGTTACGGATCGGGTGCACCATCATGGGCGGCGTGTGATGGCATCTGTTCGGATGTCAGATGTACATCATGCCAGCGAGATGTATCGGTCTTTAACACCCAAGATTATGCTTGATCACCCAGAGTGGCGCATTGTTCAGGATGATGGCCATGTTGATGTGGCATTGGATTATACATTTGAAGGTGTTCGAGAGCATCGGTTGGCGATTTTGGAAGAGATTGTGACGAACTATGATGTGGATGGTTTGGAACTTGATTTTATGCGGTCGTGCCGATACTTTCCGGCGCATTTGGCTGAAGAACGTATTCCGATTATGACGGCGTTTGTGCGTGATGTTCGGGCGATGATGGATCGGGTTTCTGAAGAGAAGGAATGTGAACGGCTTGTTTTGGGGATGCGTGTTCCGCCGAGTGTTGAAGAATGTCCGGGGCTTGGGCTTGATCCTGAACGTTGGGTGAAAGAAGGGTGGGTGGATTATCTTGCACCTTCTGATTTTATGTGGTTTGATTATGGTACTCAGGTGGAGACGTATGCTGCATTTTGTAAGGATACCGATTGCGGTGTGTATCCTTGTATCAATCCTTTTGCGGCGGAGTGGGTGGATCATCGGGCGATTAATGCGTATACACCCAATCCGGTGAATTTTAATCGGCGGGTGTTTTTCTCTAACGCGCATGTTCGGGGTTTGTTGCGCAATTTTTATACATGGGGAGCAGATGGGATTTATTCGTTTAACTTTTGTTGTGAAACGATTGATAATCCATCTTATGTGAAACGGGTTCATGATATTCTACAACTGGATCAAGAATCGATTTGGTTGGGTGATGCTTCGTATTTTTATTTGCCTATTTGGCGGAAGGAGCAATCGCCTTCGAGGGCGGATCAGCGTTGGCGAACGCTTCGGTTTGGTGTAGAGGATATTGGCCAACGGCAATGCTTTTTGTTTCGGATGGCGGATGGTTGTGAGGGACAGGTTTTGAAGGGACGGTTGCGGTTTCGTGTTTATAATTTGCATGAAAGAGATGTGTTGCAGATTGATTTGAATGGCGTTGTGGTTTCGCAGGATGCGATTGTTGCGCGTCGGAAAACGAATATTCATGTTGCGGCAGATACGCGTTATCAGGGGATGCATGTGCCGCCTCATATTGCGTATGAAATTGATTTGATGAAATGTCCTCCTTTTTGTGGGGAGAATGCGCTTGGGGTGACGGTTGTTTCGCGGGTGGGTGATATTGACAGTGGGTGTATGATGGAGGCGGTTGAGGTTGATGTGGGATGGGATGGGATTTCACAGATGGTGGGATATGAGGTGCCTAATAATGCGTGAGAAATATGATACTATTATTGTGGGGGCGGGAGCGGCGGGAGCGATTATTGCGGCTCGGTTAACGGAGGATTCTAATCGATCCGTTCTTTTGTTAGAAGCTGGGCCTGATTTTGTGGGTGATGAAAAAGTGCCGGATGAGATTAAGTATGCTTATGGATTGGATCGCAATATTTGGGCGCGGGCGTTTGGGCGGGAGACGAAGTTCGGTTGGGATTATACGGCGCGGGCAACAGATGCAGCGCCTGGGATATTTATTCCTCGGGGTAAGGTGGTGGGTGGGTCTACGGCGGTGAATGCGCAGATATTTTTGCGTGGGGTGTCAGAGGATTATGACAGTTGGGGAATGGATGGATGGTCTTATGATGATTTGGTGCCTTACTTTTGTAAGAATGAGACAGATCCTGATTTTGGCGATAAGTACCACGGTTTGGAAGGCCCCATTCGGGCACGGCGTTTTAGGCGTGAAGAATGGTTGCCTGAGCAGAAGGCGTTTTTTGATGCGTGTCGGGCGGCTGAGTATCCGCATTGTCCGGATCACAATGATCCCAACTCTACGGGGGTTGGCGCGTTGCCGTTGAATAATCCGGGTGGCATTCGTCAGAGTACGGCGTTGTGTTATTTGGATCCGGCGCGGCGTCGGTCGAATTTGACGATTCAGGCGGACAGCTTGGTGCATCGCATTTTATTTGAGGGGCAACGGGCAGTAGGGCTTCGGGTGGAACATGATGGCAAGGTGTCGGATATTTATGGTGAGAAGATTGTGCTTTGTGGGGGGGCGATTGGTTCGCCTCATATGCTTTTGCGGTCGGGTGTTGGGCCGGCGGATCATTTGCGTGAA
>JABIFK010000152.1 GCA_018650745.1 Candidatus Latescibacterota bacterium
TCTGCCGTACGCCCAAATGGCTTCGTGCACAACACCGCTTTACCCGCCTCAGCCGCCATCGTCACCGCTTCCACATGTAAATCATTGGGCAATCCAATCACCACACCATCCGTTTCGGGGTCCTCAATCGCTTCCGCCATATCCGCCGTCCATTTGGGGATAGCATTTTCATCCGCAAACGCTTTCGCCCGTTCCTCTGTCCGAGAATACACCGTATGCATCCGATCAATCCCTCGCCTACTGTGCAAGGTCATCGTATAAAACGTACCAATCAAACCCGTTCCCAACATCGTCAACTTATGTCCCGTTGCCATAGAACACTCCTTTCAGCGCCACACTTCCGCATCGCCTTTTGATTTCGCCTTTTCTCCCCATCCTTTAGGAGGGGGCCGGGGGTAGGTACCTTTGATTCTCTCCTGCCTCTTTGAACATAGTGCCAACAGAGAGCGCAATCAAACAAAATTGCAACACGTCCCTTTATAATGGCATCCATTCTGCAACCCCTCATAGATAATCCTGGCATCGAACTGGGAGACAGCATTTATATGGCCAACACCCCCCTCAGTCCCACCGCAATTAACCAACAGATCCCAACGCCCGAATCACGCGGCGTAACGGTTCATTTGCAATAGACATAAAAAGCGCGATATAAAAAAGCTACGGTTGGCATATCAATTGCTTATTCAAGAACAATATCATACATTAGTCGTGCGATTTTGGGTGCTCGTGTTCCAAATATCCGTGGAGAAGGTAAGAGAGTAAAATGACAGCCAAAAATCCTCAAAAATTTTACAGCATCAGTCGGCGATTCAGTTTGGCCCTGGTAAGCGTAGTAATCCTTGCTTTGTTTATTTTTGCTGCTATTGCCATTGCATTAGACATTTCCCGAATCAATGCCGACTTAGATCGCAAGCTCGAAAATACCATGCAATTGGCCGAAACAAGCCTTGTATAACCCCTTTGGAATTTTGATCACAGCACAATTGCAAACTTTGTCGAAGCATTGTTTTTAGATGATACAGTCGTTTATGCGCGCATTTTTGAAGGCGAACAGATATTTGCAGAGAAATCACAACAAGAATTCAAAGATGTCAGTTTTGATTTTTTTGCGAATGACAACCGTTTTTTTACACGACAATCTTCTATTTTTTATGAAGGCAGTCGCATTGGCACCATTCAAATTGCGCTCTCCTATGAAACCATTCAAGAAGAGCTTCGCCTCAATGTCATCATTATTCTAACCCTTACAGTCCTTGTTATTGTTTCTATTTCATTGACGTCTTTTGTGATCTCCAAGCGCTATATCGCGCGCCCCTTATTACAATTACAATTATCTGCCGAACGCATCGCCCGCGGTGAACTGGAAGCGCCCATTGATGTAACGCGCCTCGACGAAATTGGCAATTTGGCCAACAACTTGAATGATATGCGTGATTCCATTCGACAATTGTTTGAAGCACTAAGAAACAGCAATGCCAAGTTGGAAGAATCAAATCGCACGTTAGAACAAAACGTAGATGCACGTACATTGGAACTGGCAGAAGCAATGGAAGAAGCACAGATGGCCCGTGCGATTGCAGAAGATGCAAACCGCGCCAAGAGTGTGTTTTTGGCCAACATGAGTCACGAACTGCGCACGCCTCTCAATGCCATTATTGGATACAGCGAAATGATGCTGGAGGAAGTAGAGCAATTTGATAAAGAACAAGCCGTTGCCGATCTGAGCCGCATTCAAAACGCAGGACGACATTTGCTTGGGCTGATCAGCGATGTACTGGATCTATCTAAAATTGAAGCAGGACGCATGGAATTGGTCTTAGAAACATTTGAGCTGTCCCAGGTCATTCAAGAGGTGGCTTCTACCATTCGGCCAATGACCGAGAAAAACAACAACACACTCATTTTAAATGATCAAGAGAATTTGGGGCACATGAAAGCCGACCAAACCAAAGTGCGCCAAATACTTTTTAATTTGCTCAACAATGCTTGCAAGTTTTCCAAAGAAGGCACCGTATCATTGACGGTAACACCAAAATCCATCTTGAACATCGAATGGATCATTTTTGAAGTGAAAGATACCGGAATTGGGATTACCGATGAACAGATGGGTCGCCTCTTTCAGCCTTTTGTGCAAGCCGATGCGTCTATGACCCGAAAATATGGCGGTACAGGGTTGGGGCTAACCATTAGCCGTCAGTTTTGCCAAATGATGGAAGGCGATATTACAGTTGAGAGCCAAGTGGGTATTGGGTCTGTATTTACAGTTAAAATTCCGGCACAAGTTTTAGGCAGACATCCTGCTGTGAAGTTAATTGAGAAGAGCTAGAGAGTTGATTATGAATGCTACCCATAAGACCTATTTTGCGACAGCAACCCTTTGCCTGGTCACACTTTTGGCTGGCGTCTGGAATACCGCCTGGGCCACCGTACCTTATACACCCAAACACCCCGAAGCCGTTACCGAATCGTGGCGTTGGCGTATCTTTCCCGAGCTAAAAGAACGAGGTTTCCGCTGCATCACCGAAGCACCTGACGGGGCAATTTGGTTTGGTGTTGACGAGGGGGTTATGCGTTACGATGGGGTTACGTGGTCAATATTTACAGTGGCCGATGGCCTCATTGGCGTGCCCATAAACACACTTTGTGCCGGCAAAGACGGTACCATTTGGGCGGGCTCCGACAGAGGAATCAGCAAGTTTGACGGCCAAACTTGGCACCCCATTTTCCCATTAGAAGCCAATGCCTATTGGCCTATTGATGAAATTATAGAAACCTCAAGTGGTACATTGTGGGCAGCAACAGGATGGGGTGCATTACACATACAAGATGAACAGTGGACATTGTATACAAGCGCAGATATGGTCCCAGGTTTGGGTACGCCTGAAAATGTGAAAATCATTCAGATTCCCAACGACAGTGTGCCCGAACGGCCGTGGTTAGATGGTATGGGCATCAGTGTCATTAAAGGGGGTTATATGGGCATTCGTCGGGGTGAATTTCCAATGACGATTTGGGCATTGGCACCCAACGGCCCCGGTGAAAAAGCAGGATTACAAATAGGCGATCGCATCATCTCTTTAAACGGAAACTTATCAACCATTCCACACATCGCCATAAATGGAATAGGCTTGCCTTCTCCGGTCGTTGCAGAACAAAAACAAAGTACTGACACATTAAAAGTGTCAGTACCTCGTGAAACAGGATTGCTGGGAACCTCGCGCAATTTTTCGCTTTCCGATGTGTACGAAGACCGCGATGGCAACTTGTGGTTTGGTTTGTCTTGGGGTGGCGAGATCATTCGGTTTACACCTTCAAATGCAGCATCTCCCGAAAGTTGGCAACTGTTTGACGCCAACGATGGTCTCGTTTTGGGAGACCGCCCAATTATCACACAAACAAGCGATGGCGCCATCTGGACAGTGTCTAATCACACCCAACAAGATATAAATAGGTATGACGGCAAAACGTGGACAAATTTTCAGATGAAAAGCATTGGTGGCTCAGAAATTCACACATCAATTCTTGAAACAAGAGATGGTACCCTTTGGGTTGGCGGACACAATGGCAGTTTATACGCCTACCGAAATGATGCGTGGACAATGTGGAATTCAAAAGACACCCCATTATCACAAGCGCGAATTATTGGCCTTTTAGAAACACAAGATGGCGCACTCTGGCTCGGTGGTCTTGGGCAGGAAGTTGCCCGTTTAGATTTGCTGACAAACCGTTGGACGCATTATGAAGACCTCAATTTTCAGTGCCAAACAGCAAATGGTGCACAATGGTTTACGACACCCGATAGAAAAGTGGTGTGCTTTGATCCTTTATCAACACCGCAGTGGGTAGAATATGGCCCTGAAGACGGGATCATTGATGCACCCAGAGTGATTGTACAAATGCGCAATGGCACACTCTGGATGGCCGGCAGCCATCAAAATGGAGCAGCAACGGCCCGCTTTGATGGCACAAGTTGGATCAAAAAAATACACAAAAATGTTGCTTTTAGTATTGAGGCTGAATCGGTTTATGAATCTTTAGATGGCACACTCTGGATGGCTGCAGAATTGGGTCGCGATCAAGGCGTGGGGCACCTTGGCGGCGTACTTCAATTGTTGCGTATCGACAAAGATGGCAATGAAACCTGGAAACATCACACGCCCCCAGGAGCCCCTACTTTTGCGGCAGGCATTGGCCAAACGCTCGACGGCACAGTTTGGTGTTTGGCCAACGGACTTTCCCATTATAATGGCCAAAATTGGCAAGTGATGCGAGAACCCAAAGCACTCACATCTTTTCTTCACGGCATTTGGGGCACAGGCGAAGGTGGGTTGTGGGTGGGCACACGCGCTTATGGTTTGTTTCACTACAACAATCAAACCTGGACACAATATGGCATTCGAGATGGGTTGGCAAACAACCGCATCAAGGGTGTCATCCAAACCACCGACGGCAGCGTTTGGGCAAGTACAGACAAGGGCGTCAGTCGTTTTGACGGCAAAACCTGGACAACACAGGCATTACCCGCCGATTTTTCAGGTGCAAATGCATCTTCTCTTCGTCAAGCAAGAGATGGCGCACTCTGGATTCGCGTAACAGATGGCAGCATTCGGTATGAATTTGAAAAAATACCGCCCAAAACTGAAATCACCGTGTGGGCAGACGAAGTCTCTCAACCGGGTAATACAACAGTTTCTTGGCAAGGTTTTGATCCTTGGCGATCTACCCCAGAGTCAGAATTGCAATATGCCTGGCGATTAGAGGGCCAAGAGTGGTCGCCCTTTTCGGGGCAAACCAGTAAGACATTGCTGGCATTATCCAGCGGCAAACACCGCTTCGAAGTCAAAGCCCGAGACCGAGATTTTAACGAAGACCTGACACCGGCCACCATTCACTTTTCGGTGGTACCACCCGTGTGGCAACAAGGGTGGTTCTTGGGTTTGGTGGGGGTTTTTGTGGTGGGCATTGCGGTGCAGTCTGTGCGCTTGGTGAAGCGCGATCAACACTTGCGAGAAAGCGAAGAACGATATCGAGGGCTGGTCGACAACTTGCCCATTGGAATCTATCGCAACACCCCCGGGGCCGAAGGACAGTTTTTGATGTTAAATCCTGCGATGACCAAAATATTCGGATATGATGATGTTGGGGTGTTTCTCAAACACAGTGTAGCAGACAGCTATCGAAACCCCGAGCAACGCAA
>JABIFK010000544.1 GCA_018650745.1 Candidatus Latescibacterota bacterium
TAATAGACCCGCCTCTGATACCGATGATAAGATCTGCGCATTCACAAACATATCTAACTTCAGGGCGAGGTTCGTATTTTTGACTTCTGCACGAACTGAGGCAGTACGCGTTTTTGCATTGATTACAGGGTCGATAAATGTGACTTGAGACGCGAATGTTTGCCCAGGTAAAGAGGCCACAGTAAAATGAACCTGACTCCCCACCTGAATCCACGGCAAATCGCTTTCATAAGCATCCAACAAAATCCAGACCTCCCGCAAATCAGCAATTTCAAACAACGCACTGCCTCTGCCCAAATGATCTCCTTTTGTTACTTTGCGGTTCAACACAACGCCAGATACATCGGCATACACATCAAACGCTGCGATAATTTCTCCTGTTTTCTCCAGGTGGTTCATCTGGGCATCCGTAATTTTCCAAAGTCTCAGTTTTTCCCGTGCAGCTTCATATAATGTAGGATTTGAATCGCGGGTGTTTGAAGTTTCTAATAATTCTTGCTGAGCCGTGATCAAGTCGGGAGAATAGACGGAGGCCAATTTATTTCCTTTCTGCACCCACTGGCCCGTAAAGTCCACATAGAGTTGCTCAATACGCCCAGCATAGTGCGCCGTAATCACTCGTAACCGTTGCTCATCTACCGCGATCTTACCCGTTAAAGCTACCGACGTTTTGGGGTTTTGAAGCATCACCTTCGATGTCTGAATATTCGCAAGAGCAACCGCCTGGGCGGACATTTTATATACAAAAGGATTCTTACTTACTCCAGAAGTATCTGAATGACGAATCGGAATCAATTCCATGCCGCAAATTGGACACGGTCCAGGATCATTTTTCCGAATCTGTGGGTGCATAGAACACGTCCAAACACCGGCATGTGTCTCTGTATCACCATGTACGTGCTCGGTCGTGCCACCTCCCCACAACCAACCACCAAGGATCAACCCCAACACCAAGACACTTCCCTGTCGAACCATTTGATTGTCGAATATTTTTTTCATAATGGAATACCTTTTAAGGTGATATCTCAACGCCCCATCAACCGTTCCAACATGGCCACTGCTACATTTTGATCTACAACTGCATTCATCAAACCCAATCGATAATTGAGCAATCGCAATTGCATCTCCATAACATCTTCGAATGCATTGCCACCGGCTCCATAAGATACAATCAAAATTCTCAGCGCTTGCTCGGCCAACCCCGTTTGCTTTTTAAACAATCCTGTTCTTCGTTCTGCATCTTCAAAATCTCTCAAGGCCTTTTCATAACTGACCAGTAAGGTGTTATGCATTTCTCGTTGCTCTTCTGTAACTGCAACGCGTTGGAACTCTGCTTCTTGAACTGCTGCATGATATTTCTTGCGCCAAATAGGCAAGTTTATCGAAATCGTCGGCATGACCATATCGCGCCCATTCCTAGGGTTTGTATTGCCATCGCGGGGTTGTAAAATACCATACTGAACGCCCACGCCAACCTTAGGAAAGCTCATCTTATGGTTGACCTTCTTTTTGGCAAACAAGGCTCGTTCTTCTTCTTCAAGCATGCTTAGAATGGGATTATTGGCCACAATGCTATCAGGAAATTGGGCGACAGGTATGGGCAAAGGCGGCGCTTGAAGTGCGTTTGCGATCTCAACCTCAGTATCCACTGCCCGGTTAAGTAATGTATTGAAATGTGCAACCAACACCCGTTTCGAATCGACCAACAAGTGCAGCTCATTCTCCAATTCAAGGATGGCCATTTGAGTGCGCAACACATCCACAAGCTCGCTTTTTCCTGCACTGTTGGTGTTATTGCCCATTGCCATTTCTTGCCCTGCCCCCCCTGGATCCATTTGCCCAGAGGATGCAATTGATGTCATACCCTTGCCACCCGTTGCTATGGGCATCGAAGTTTCCTTGCCCGTAGGTGTTGGAGACACACCACCGCTTGTGGCACCACTCTTAAATCGGTTTACAGCAATCGTTTCAAGACTGTGCATAATCTTGATATTTTCAGCCGTAATTTGGCGTTCTTGTTCTATCAGATAAAGCGCATACCAAATTGCTTTCACTTCGTAGAAGAGAGAAGATCTGACATCCCGAAAAGCATCGAATTTTGCCTTGGCGCTCAAAGCGGCTTCCTCCTTTGCCGCATCAAGCGTGCCCATCCACGGAAACATTTGCATGAGAGATATCTGTGCGACCTGATTGCCCATCATTTGCTGCATCGGTCGCAAGAAAACCCCCATGGATAACTGCGGGTCGGGCAATGCACCCACCTGCGGCACCCGTTGCAAAGCAGATTGATAGGCTAAAAAAACAGCCTTCACGCGTGGATTCTGCTCAGCAGCCATATCCAAATAAGCATCCAAATTCTGGCCATAAACAGGTTGTATCGCCACCAACCCAATCATGAAGATGTAAAAAAATCGCTTCATTGTTTTCTCACCTGAAATTCTGCTTTTGCAGCAAACAAAACGGGTACTACAAAAAGCGTGACAAGCGCAATGGTCATTCCCCCAAAAGCGGGGATGGCCATCGGAATCATAATGTCTGCTCCTCTGCCGCTGGAAGTCAGCACAGGTAACAAGGCCAACAATGTGGTTGCGGTAGTCATCAGGCAAGGTCTGACGCGCTTCAAACCAGCTTCAAGAACTGCCTCGCGTATACCCTCAACGGTTGTAGGTTGGTGCGCCTCAAAGCTCTGCTTCAAATAGGTCGCAATCACCACACCGTCGTCGGTCGCAATACCAAACAAGGCAATGAATCCAACCCAAACAGCCACACTTAAGTTAAAGGTGCGCATCTGAAAAAGTTCGCGCATATGCGTATCCAATATGGCAAAGTTCATAAACCAGTCTTGGCCATACAGCCATAGCATAACAAAACCACCCGAGAACGCCAACGCGATAGCTGTAAAAATCATCAATGCGGTTGCAACAGATCGGAATTGAAAATAGAGAATCAAGAAGATGACGACCAAGACCAAAGGGACAACGATTCCCAGGCGTTTTTCTGCGCGCAATTGGTTTTCATAACTGCCAGAAAATTTAAAACTCACCCCAGAAGGTACCATCAATTCACCCGACGCAATCTTTGCCTCCAAATACCGTTGGGCATCTTCAACAACCGTCACTTCTGCAAAACCCTCTCGTTTATCCAACAACACATAACCAACCAAAAACGTATTTTCGCCTCGAATCATTACGGGGCCAGGGCGATATATGATCTCGGCAATGTCCCCTAATAAAATCTGTTCGCCCGTTGCCGCCGGAATTAAAATGCGTTTGATCTTTTCAGGCTCATCACGCCACTCACGGGCATATCGGGCCCGAATGCCATACCGTTCTCGCCCCTCCACCGTAGTAGTCAAAGGCATGCCCCCAATAGCCACTTCCAAATAGTGTTGCACGGTGCCCACTGGCAACCCATAACGCGCCATCGCTTGACGATTCAACTCAATTTCTAAATAGGGTTTGCCCAAACTGCGATCGGCAAATACAGCCTCAGCCTTCACTGACGGTACTTCTTTGAGCAGCACTTCCAACTGCCGCCCAAACTGTTCTATACGCTCGAGATCTGGACCATAAACCTTAATACCCATTGGCGCACGCATACCCGTTTGTAGCATCACCAACCGAGTTTCTATCGGTTGCAACTTGGGCGCAGAGGTCAACCCCGGAATATCATTTGTTGCCGCAATGATCTCATCCCAAATGTCATCAGGTGACTGAATATGGTCACGCCACTGCCGGATGTATTGTCCATCTTCATCTGGTATATAGTTGCCCTGTTCATCTTGCGTAAATACTCCTGCATCATCCACTCGAAAACGCATCGGATATCCATGGATATCGGTTTTAAACTCGCTCTTATACAAGATGACATTCTCAAACATTGAAACAGGAGCAGGATCCAAGGCACTTTCAACGCGACCCGCTTTGCCAACCACCATCTCCACCTCGGGAATGGCTTCTACGCGCATGTCAATTTGCTGCAAATACCGCCGATTTGCATCCACCCCCGAATGAGGCATGGATGTGGGCATCAGCAAAAAGGCACCTTCATCCAAAGCCGGCATAAACTCTTTGCCCATGCCCGGGAAAGCATGGGTCAGCGTGCGCCACAGAACCGTCTGTCGCATGTGTTGACCAACGCCAGCCAAACGGTTTGGCACGCCACCAAACATCTGCTCAAACCCTTGCCAAACCGTGATGCCACTCAAAATCATCAATACTGGAAAAATGAGAAATGTTGTCTTGTGCATCAGAGCCCACTGCAACAGACGCGGATACATACCGATGAACACTTTGAAAATGCCCAACACCAAACCCACCAACAACAACACAAACAGAAAATTCACAACCACGCCATGGTTGATCCCAAGGGGATGCCAAGTTTCACCTAATAACCATGCTACAGCGCCCGTAACAATGCTCACGGTAATCAAACTGCCGTGCCGTTCAAAAAACTGGCTTAGCTTTTTAGATCCCACCTGCCCATTTGATGCCAAGTGAACCAGCACACCACTTAGACCCAACCCAACCAAAACAAAACCACCCCAAAGAGACCACCACACCACGATCACGCCCGACATAACAACCAATACATGCAAATAAAATTTGCGTAATCCGCCACGGTCCTTAAAAGAGAAAAGCATATGTGCAAAAGCAGGTAAAACAAACAGAGTCGTAAACAATGCCGCAACAAGTGCAAAAGTCTTTGTATAAGCCAAAGGTTTGAAGAGCTTGCCTTCGGCAGCTTGCAAGGTAAATACAGGCAAAAAACTCACCACGGTTGTTGACACAGCCGTTAAAATGGCCGTGGCCACTTCGGTTGAGGCATTGTATACCGTGACCAACATAGACTGATTGGGTGGGGCTTCATCTCGATGGCGAATGATATTTTCACTCAAAATAATGCCCAAATCGACCATCGTTCCAATCGCAATGGCAATGCCTAACAAGGCCACAATATTTGCATCAACATGCACATAACGCATCATCA
>JABIFK010000369.1 GCA_018650745.1 Candidatus Latescibacterota bacterium
GAGTGATCAAATCGACCACATCCTAAACGGTCAAATCAGAGGTCGCGTCGTTGTCAGTTTATCGAATTAGAGGCACCTATCCCCAAACCCCTTTCCTAAAGGAAAGGGGCTTCAAAGCAAAAACTTGAAAGGATTCGCCCATGCAAATCCCGACCTACCAATCCATCGGCGTGCGCCCCCTCATCAACTGCCGAGGCACCTACACCATTATCAGCGGCTCTCTTATGCTCCCCGAAGTTCGAGAAGCCATGGCCGAAGCCTCCAAATCCTACGTGCATCTCGAAGAACTCATGGAAGCCGTCGGTGCGCGCATTGCCGAACTCATGCAATGTGAATGGGCCTTGGTCACCAACGGCTGCGCCGCCGCCCTCAGCCAACTCACCGCCGCGTGCATTGCAGGCAAAAATCCCGACCACATCAAACAACTGCCCAACACCACCGGCCTTAAAAACCGCGTCCTATACCAACCCGGTCACCTTCACATTTACACCCACGCCATTCGCGCCACGGGTGCTCAACTGGTCGAAGTCGAAGACCACGATGCTCTCGCCTTGGCGCTTGACGATCAAACCGCAATGTTCGCGTTCTTTGGTGATCGCGCAGACAACAGCAACATGCCCCTCGAAGATGTGGTCACTATCTGCCACCGCAAAAACGTACCCGTCTTGGTCGATGCCGCCGCCGAACGCCCCGACAGTCCCAACGTCTATCTCGAAGCCGGTGCCGACATGGTCGCCTACAGTGGCGGCAAATGCTTGCGCGGCCCTCAATCTGCTGGTCTCGTCTTGGGTCGCAAAGACCTCCTCCAAGCCGCATTCGCCAACGGGGCGCCCCATCATTCCATTGGCCGAGCAATGAAAGCAGGCAAAGAAGAAATTATGGGCCTCTTGGCCGCCGTCGAAAAATGGATCGAACGCGATCACGACGCCGAATGGCGTGAATGGGAGAATCGGTTGGACATCATCACAAACGCCGTATCCAACCTCCCCTCGATTACCACCCGCATTCAGCAACCTGGCCGATCCAACGTTTGCCCCATCTTAGAAATACACTGGGAACCCAAGGCCTTGCCGATTACGCCAGACGAAGTCCAACACCAACTCTCAGACGGTGATCCGCGCATCGAGGTCTTCACCCACGAAAATGGAATCGAAATCATGCCCTACATGATGCAAGATGGCGAAGATGTGATTGTGGCTAAGCGACTCAAAGAAATACTCGGCAAATAGGGTAACAACATAAACGAATGGGATAATATCGCATTGATATTACCCCATTTCTCGGCTAAATTTGCGCCACACAAAATCATTTGTATGCCAAATATCATTATTTTTACACGCAAATGATTGCTTTTAATGCTTGATCATGCACAAAATACGTATCAAACCTTAATCCCTCCCCTTTCTGCTTTTCACCAATCCCCTCCAATTGTATCTTAACTCCTGCGTGTTTTTCTATATTCTCTTAGTGATTCCGTTTGGAGCTTATCATGACCGTCTATTTAAACGGTGCCTATCTCCCCAAAGAAGAAGCCCACATCTCTCCCGACGACCGTGGTTTTTTATTGGCCGACGGTGTCTACGAAGTCACTCGATGTTATGATGGTCATTTATTCGCTTGGGACCGACATCTCACACGATTGGAACGCAGCCTAAAAGAACTCCAGATTCAGCAACCCGATGTAGACTTTGAAGCGGTCTCACACGCATTGCTCAAACAAAATAACATGGACACGGGCGATGCCACCATTTACCTTCAAATCACACGGGGTGTGGCCCCCCGAACCCATGCCTTTCCCAAAATCAGTGTCACCCCCACAGTCTACGCGCTTGCCCGCACGTTTGATATGAACCCAGCCGACTGGACAAACGGTGTCAAAACCATTACCGCTCCCGACATGCGTTGGCTACGCTGCGACATCAAATCGGTTTCTTTATTGCCCAATGTATTGGCACAACAACGCGCTCACGAAGCCGGTGTAGAAGAAGCCATACTCATTCGCGATGGTGTCATAACAGAAGGGTCACACACCAGTTTCTGCGGCATCAAGGACGGCGTATTATACACACACCCCGATTCCAACCTCATCTTACCGGGCATCACACGCGCCATCGTTTTAGAACTGTGTGACCAACTCAACATTCCCGTCAAGCTGTTCCCCATTTTAGAAAGCAAGTTACACACCCTTGACGAAATGATGATCTTAGGAACCGGTTCCGAAGTCATGCCCGTCATACAAATAGACAACCACCAAGTTGGCAACGGCAAACCCGGTCCCATCACAATGAAACTCCAAAAAGCGTACAAAGACCTAATTACAAAAACGATCGCTCAATAGCTTAAAAAGTATAACCATCGATTTTCCGCACTATTCCGTCCAGCAATACCCTTTAGAAACAGGAGCCCCAACATGCCCTCATTCGACGTCGTCAACAAAGTAGACATGCAAGAAATCAGCAACACCGTCAACAACGCAAAAAAAGAAATCCTCCAACGCTACGACTTCCGAGACTCCAAAACAGAAGTTGAGTTAGATGACAAAACCAATCTCATTGTCATCACCACCGAAGACGAAATGAAAATGGAAGCCGTGCGCGACATCCTCGTCACACACACCATTCGCAGAAAATTAGACGCTTCCTGTTTAGACTTCAAAGAACCCCAAGCCGCCGGTGGCAAAACACTGCGTCGTGAAGTAGCCATTCAAGAAGGCATCGACCAACCGCTCGCCAAAAAAATGGTCAAAGACATCAAAGACAAAAAGATGAAAGTGCAAGCCTCCATCCAAGGTGACGAACTGCGCATCTCTGGTAAAAAAATAGATGATTTACAAGCCGTCATCGCATTGCTCAAAGGCGGGGACTACGGCATTCCCTTACAATTTATAAACATGCGTGATTAATACATCAGTGGTTGCATATCATCTCTAAATTTTTAACCCAAACAGGACAAACACATTGTCAGACTTATGGACACTCTTTGCAACCACACCCCGTGGTTTAGAAGCACTCTTAGCAGAAGAAATTGAAACATTAGGTGGACAAAACATTAAGACGATGCGCTCAGGTGTCTCTTTTATGGGCACCCGAGAAACAGCGTACAACATCTGCCTATGGTCTCGTGTAGCAGGGCGCTTATTGCTCAAGCTCGCCGAGTTCCCAGCCGAAACACCCGAAGACCTCTACGCAGGTGTTCAAACCATCGACTGGTCTGCCCACCTCATGCCCGAAGGCACATTGGCCGTCGATTGTGCAACCGTACAATCTGAAATTTCACACACACACTTTGCATCTCTCAAAGTAAAAGACGCCATTGTCGACCAATTTCGAGACCAAATAGGCACCCGCCCAGACGTCGAATTGGAACGCCCCGACATTCGTGTCAACACCTATCTCTATCGCAACAATGCCACCATCAGCTTAGACCTTTCGGGTGACAGCTTACACAAACGCGGCTACCGAAAAGATGGCGGCGAAGCCCCGCTTAAAGAACATTTGGCAGCGGCTCTGTTACTCAAAGCACGCTGGCCCGAGAACGCACAAGAAGGCAACACGCTCCTGGATCCCATGTGCGGCTCTGGTACCCTATTAATCGAAGGCGCCATGATCGCAGGAGACATCGCCCCCAATCTATCCCGATCTTATTTTGGATTCGAAAGCTGGCTCCAACACGATGCCTACTTA
>JABIFK010000692.1 GCA_018650745.1 Candidatus Latescibacterota bacterium
ATTTTGTAAATCTCCTTAAATCGCTGTCCAACCACCGTCAACCAACAGCGTATGCCCCGTAATTAAGCTGGCTGCTGGACTTGCCAAAAATACAACTGCGCCGACCACATCTTCGGGTTGTCCAACACGCCCCAATGGGATGCGTTTCAATAAATCTTCACGAATCGCTGGATCATCAAATGTCGATTGCGTGAGGGGCGTCAAAACAAATGTTGGCCCAACAGCATTTACATTAATTTGATGCGCAGCCCATTCCAATGCCAACACCCGCGTTAAATTCACCACACCAGCCTTGCTAGAGCAATAAGCCGCGCGTTTATAATATCCAATAACCCCGTTTTGCGAAGCAATATTCACAATGCGCCCGCCCCCAGTTTTTACCATTTCCCGCGCCACCCGTTGTGACATAAAAAACAACCCCTTCAAATTTACATCCATCACACTGTCCCAATCCGCCTCGGTAACTTCCAAAGCATCTTTGGGAATATTCACCCCGGCATTGTTCACCAATACGTCCACACGTCCAAAAACATCAATTGCATGTGTCACCGCAGCATCAATGCTCTCAAGGTCTGGCAAGTGCAACACAACGGGTAACGCCTGTTGTCCCAACAATTCAATCTCTTTGCACACCTCTTGCAAGTCATCCATTTTATGAGGGAGTTCACATACCACACAATGAGCACCGACCTCAGCAAAAGCAATCGCCACAGCTCGCCCAATGCCAGATCCTGCCCCCGTCACCATCACCACCTTATCATCCAATCTCATACTCGGTAACATCACAGAACCTTTCTTACGACTTGCCTCTAAAATCATTCCAAAAGCGCATCACCAATGGCCAAGCCAAAAGCCGAACACCCAGCATATAAACACAACCACCAACCACACCGCCCACACTCAGTGCCAACAAAGGTGCAAAAGAGATCATCGGTTTGACCCCCCATAAGACACCAGCAACCATACAAGCAATCACAGCAGGTCGAACCAGCACTCTAAAATAATCTATAAAGGGCAACCCTATCAACCGATTCACCAACATTTGCGTCACAAACAAAGCAAAAAAAGCAATCATCGAAATGACACCAGCTACACCAGCCAAACCATACTGCACACCATAAAGCAATGAAAATAAGAAAATAAACAAACTCACCAAAGACCAGCGAAAAGACCAATGGGCTTTGCCTTTTGCCAAAAAAATAGAGCCAACGACAGTACCCACGGCTTTAAACATGCCCGCAAAAATAAGCAACCGCAAAGGCATCAACCCATCCATCATGGTTTCGCCTTTAACCCATAGCAAAAACTCAGGTGCAAACACAGATGCACCTGCCAAGACGGGCCATGCACCCAATGCCGTCATACTCACAGTACGCAAATAAGCCCGGCGCAAAGCGGCATCATCATTTTGTACTTTAGAAAAAGTTGGAAAACTAACTTTGGTTAATACTTGTGCCGCACGAGAAAGCGGCATCATCGTAAACCGATATGCAAAACTATACAACCCTTGTGCCCGGTCTCCCAATACAGGAAAAACGATTAACTTATCCAAGTTATTGGCCAAATAATTTATGCCATTGGCCCCAGTCACATTCAAACCAAACCGAAGCAACTGCCGAAGTGCGGCCCAAGAAAACATCAACTTGGGACACCAACGCGAAGCCCACCACAAAGCCAACATCAAGCAAATTTCTCGAGCAATGGCATTCCAAATGACCCCCCATATACCATACCCTAATAACAAACACAGGGCACTTACAAATGCAGCAACCAATACAGCCAATAAATCGGCAAACGCAACAGCTCGAAAGCGCAACGCTCTTGCCAACTGCGCGCGGAATATCCCAGATACGGCAGCAAACGGAATATACACAAGCAGTGGCAACAAAACTGTTTGAAAACCTTGAGGATCATCAGACAACTGAGACAAAAAGGGTACTGCGCCTAAAATGAAAAGACACGACAAGAGTCCTGCACCTAAGCACATCCAAAAAGCCGTAGAAAAGTGAGACTCTTCAGCTTCCTGAAATTGCACCAAGGCCTCATTCATGCCCAAGGCACTCACCAAAGATATGAGAGTCACCACCCGCAATGCAAAATCAAACTGCCCCATAACAGCAAGCGGGAGCACCATAAAAAACACCATAGATACGGCCATTTGGACGGCAAGCCCACCTCCTGTCCAAACCGCACCCCGCACCGCTCTTGTAGCCAAAGATTGTTCGGCCACTATATCATTCCTTGCAAAGGATAAATCATGCGCATTGCACCCATTCCATGAGAAGCATATTGTCGTCTTTTCGCACCAAACCACATCTCCTTTTTTACAGCACCATGCGTAAAGGCCCTGCACCGATTATACCCGGAGCAGGGCGCTTAGAGATCATACAAAACCGTATTTTTAATTTTTGATTCACCATCACTCTACCAAGAATGCATGTGATGTCCGTGGCCAGGGAACCAAATCTGATCTACCATATAAGAAGCAAAAATGGCCAAGGCATATCCGACCAACATACCGACAAAAAATGGACGACTGCGTCGATAAAGTGCGGCACCACCAACACGCAAAATAATGGTCTTAACAGCCCAAGCAATAAAAATGGACATGGTTGAATGCATCGCGTGACCAACAGGCACAATCATACCCATGGGATGCAAAGGCCACCACGTAAATCGATATCTCAAAAAACTCATCGCACTAAAAATGGCCGCCCCCGCGCCAACAAACAAATACCGTTCAGGTTTGTATTCTGGCACTTCTTTAATGGCATTGACCAAGGCATTATAAACGCGTGGTGGGTAGGCTGAAAAAGGCAAATCGCTGAAGTTGTAAGCCCCAAACGAATAACTCCAATACAAGGTTAAGGCAATACCACCGCCAACCCCAGCGACCAACGTCAATACCACCGTACCCAATAAGCGCCCTCTCTGTTTGCCAATAACCTCACCCAACTTGGCAATATGCACCAAGGGCACCATAAACATGGCCTTGCTTTGCCCCCTGATAGCAGAAAACAAAGTCAGTGACGTACGGGCAGCAGATGAATAATCACCCGGATGAAAAAACAGATCTGTAATGCCTGCGCCGTTAATAGGCATGCTCATATACACCACACCCGTCTCAGCAATCACTCGGGCCAAACCAACATATGCAATAAACAATCCCAACGTCAACGGAATAGCAAATTTCCATTCCAATCCCATTGTATTCAACCACAAAGCCAAAAACAACAAACTCACAGCCAAAGAGATCACCGCCGTCCGGTGTGGCATCAGCTCTTGAGAATCGTCAATATCTTCGTCTTTATATATGGCCTTTTGAAAGACCTCTTTCAAATGGTGCCGTGCCGCCCAAAACATCCACAACACCATCGCAACAAAAGCACCCGCACTTTGCAAACCTGAGACAGCATCTCCCGGCCCCGTTTTGGCAGACAAGGTAAACCCAATGCGCCGAAAAAATGCAATTTCACTCATATACAGCACATGAAAAAACAAAATAGAAAAGAGGAGATCTATATTGGCAAAATAGGCAAAGCCGATGGTAAAAAAGTTCACACCCGTATGTTGCGGCGGAAAAAATCGTGCAAAATAAAACCACTGCTGTCCCAACCAAATGACGGGAATGCTCGGATTGAAATAGGAAAAAATATTCCAGGCCTTAATAAAGAAAATCAACCCACAGCCAATCCAAAACAGTCGGTTATGCAAAATGCCCTCACCTGGAGCAGCATCAGCAGCCGATGCCAATTCAACTGGCGGGCCCAACACAGGGTAAGACACACGCTCATGTTCAGCCCATTGTTTGCGCAAAATACTCGAAAGCGCAATACAACCCAACGTAATGGCGGCAATGGCACTCAACCACCAAAACAGGGGCACCACCCACACATCCCAAGGAATCACCTGGCCTGCCGGTAGTCCCTCATACAACCACTGCATGGCATGGCCTTCATTGGTCGGGATAAGCCAATCTGACAAATGTGGATGAATGTATTCAGACCATTGATTTTCGGGGGTTGCCAAATAGTGGGGCACAGAAATCATACCCAAGAAAAAACTCGTCAGGCCATATGCGGGCACCGCAGCCGCCAGCATACCCATTGCCAATACAACCAGCAGTTCACTTTGACGCAGTGCAAATGCAGGTAACATCCAACGCACCGCTTGGTTACCCAATACGACCAACACATAAGTACACAGCAACACCATTGGAAAATGACTGATATTCATCCGAGAGGTGTGTGCCAAGTACTCTGCGTGCGAATTCCAAAATATGATCCAAAAAACGACACACAAGCCAAACACCAAAGCACGCAATGTAATACCTTCGCGCTTGAGTTCGTTTGATTCCGAATCGACTACCGTATTTAATGACTCTGCCATCGCCTAACCCATCACCTGAAAAGTGACCAACGCATCGAGATAATTCAAATCCAATGGTTTCGTAACATAATCCGCCGCGCCTTCTGCCATTGCTTCACTGGCAATATCTTTGTCATCAACGGCCGTAATCATAATGGCCTTGATGTCCGGGTGTATGCGTTTGATCCGGCGTAAAACTTCAACACCATGCACCCCTGGCATCATAATATCCAACAAAGCCAAGTCGGGTTTATGTTCTTGCACAATAGCCACTGCAGCATCCGCATGATGTGCCTGATAAACTGTGTGACCTTTTAAACCGCTAAAAAAATCGTTCACCAATTGACAAATGTGAACATCGTCATCTACGACCATAATGGTTGCCATACATTCACTCCGAATCACGCGCACATCGAAACCCAAAGCTCGGGTCGCGCATCTTTTTAACATTACCAGGTCTGTGGGTGCATCGTGCGGCTTGAGCATTGCTATACCAAGCGCCACCGCGCAACACATGCTGATCACCCTTTTCAGGGCTTTCAAAACTGCCTTTTAATCGTTTTCGATAAATATCTCGATCGTACCAGTCTGCACACCATTCCCATACATTACCCGTCAACCCCACAACCCCGCGATCCCCAAGCGTATGCACCTCAACGGGGCCTAAGTCCAACCCCATTCCCGTTCTGGCCATTTGATCATCATACGGCATACCATATTCATAAGCGTATCCTTGCCCTCCTCGACACGCACGTTCCCATTCTGCTTCAGTAGGCAAACGCTTACCTACCGATTGGCAATAGGCCTGAGCTTCTTGCCAAGAAATGTTTGTCGCAGGCAAATCATCTCCTAAAAATGCAGGCCGATAATCAGCCTTGAAAACTCGAAATGCCGATACGCGCACTTCCGTTCGATCAATATAATACGGCGCAAGATTTACCTTGTGCTCAGGTTTTTCATTATAAGCCCCCCCATCCCAACCCATCACAAATTCTCCACCTCGAACCCAGACCATCTCCGGTGGATGCATCACCACATCAAGCACCAGCATCTGATCCGTTGCCGCCCAAACCGTGCTCGTATCCGTTTCATAACCGTGCCGAGACAGTTCTAAGAACCGATGTCCCGTTTTTTCAATGACCACCACCAACCCCGTATCGGTCGTTGTGCCCGCTACGCGTCCATCAAGTGAGACCTGCACACCAATTGGCACCGTTCGTATCACCAATTTCCCAGGAGGGGATTTAAGCACCCAATATACAATGGCAACAGTTATCACCAACAAAACAAAAGCTGCCAATGGCAATATCCACTTGTTCATAAAAGCCTAAACAGGATCCCAAACATGTTTTCCCAAATCACCAAACAGATCAGCTCGACGCAACTGATCGTATCGACCGTAAATAGGGCGTTTGGTAAAATCACACAAACTTGCGTCCAAATCGCACTCAGCCACCGCAATCGATCCAGGCGTTCGATCTGTCATGGCCAACAACTCCCCCTTAGGGCTCACCACGCACGAACGCCCACTGTTCAATGCACCCACAATATGTACCTG
>JABIFK010000648.1 GCA_018650745.1 Candidatus Latescibacterota bacterium
GTACGTGACGTTTAATGGCATCGGTTAAGGGCAGCTCATCGCGAAACATGGGATCGGGTTGTGAGGCGGCTGCCCATTGGGCCAGTTGATGGGCCTCGGGTTCTTTAAGGGTTTCAAAAACGCTGCGCATACACGGTAATTTGCCATATTTTTCCCAGGCAAAACGGCTAAAATACGGGGCCATGAGTTCTTCTGCTACGAACTGTTGTGCCAAGTGAATGGCGCGGCTGTTCTTGGGAATGACAACACTGCGCGTGCCACCGGTGACCCCCCCATTTTTTCCGGGAATGGGCATGATGGTGGTGCTGTTTGGGCCGAGGGTTTCCCAAGCTTCGAGATAGCGCGAATGGGTGGTGAGAATCATGGCGACCAAGCGGGCTTTGAGGTCTGAACGCGGTTGGTTGACATCGGTCATAGAGGCCAATGTGGTGATGCCTTCTTGCGCACCCTCTCGGGTGAGCGTGAGCAGATTGCGCACTTCGGGGTGGTTGAGATTGAGCGCCTCTTTTTGAGGATCACGCAACATGCCTCTTTCGGCCTTGATGGCTGCATAGAGCATGCTGTTTGGCCAACTCCAGTTTGCGGCCAAGCCGACAGTTTTGATATGTCCATTTGCATCCCGTTGGGTCATGCGGCGGGCATAGTCGAAAACTTCGGACCAAGTTTTTGCTGGGATGATGTTGCCACTGGCGTCTAACAGACCCGCTTGGGCAGCCATTTTTTTGTTGATACAAAAGCAGAAGAGTTCGGCACTGATGGGCAAGGCGTATTGTTTATTGCCAAATCTATTCATATCATAAAAGGTGGAGATGAAGGCATCGCGTTGTAGGTTGGGATGTGATTGAATATATGTATCCCAAGGCAACAGCAGGTTGCGCGCAGCCCAAATGGCCACGGTGTTTTCAACTGTGCCAAAAAAGAGATCGGTGTCGCTGCGATGGCTCATCATGGCAACAAGGAGGCGATTGGGATATCCTTCGGGCGCTTTTTGAAGTTCGACATGAACACCAGGGTGTCTTTTTTCAAATTGACTTTTGGCTTCTCGCAGAGGATATTTTTGAAACATCCACGGTTCGGCCATGACACGCAGATGGGTTTGGCTTTGTTCTTGCGATTGTGGTGCGCAAGCACATAAAAAGAAGAAGATATAAACAAAGCGATAGGTCATGAATGATCCAGGTGATATCTGGTGCATGTCTGATGGTGAGGTGGATATTATACTGTTGAACGAGATGTCGTCAAGTGTGGTATTGAGGGCTTGTTTTGGTCTTTTGTGTTTTTGAGAGGTTTCGAATTTAAAATAACAGGTGATTGGTGATGCTTATAAAGCGGCCTCTACTTGAATCGGGCGATGTGACTGTTGTTACACATCGAGAAATGGCGAGATCATGAAACTGTTTGTTCGTAGTGCTATTCAATTAACACCTGTTGTGATCAGTTTTCTTTTGATGGGTGCGCATTTTTTAAGAAGTGGGCATCTGTTTTTTGTGGTATTGAGTTTTGTGTTTATAGGACTTTTGTTGGTCAAACGCCCCCTGGTTGCGCGACTTGTTCAGGTGGTTTTGGTTTTGGCGACAGTTGAGTGGATTTATACGGCATTTGTTTTTGTGTCTGTGCGTATGGAAAATGGTCTACCTTGGGTGCGGTTGGTGATTATTCTGGGAGGGGTTGCGCTCTTTACATTGGCATCTGCGGGTGTTTTTTTTCTCAAGACACAGAAAGAAAGATATTCGCTTTAAGTGTGACTTGTAATTTAGAGCAGGATGAAAAATTCCCGAAACGTTTTGTTTCGGGAATTTTTAATTTTAGAAGGGTGGATTCAGCAATTGTGCTTTATGGGCCAATTGGATTGGGCCTTCAGATGTGAGATCGGTATTAGGATTGCGCCATTGAATGCGGCAGATTCAAATGTCACCCTTGCTGGGGTGATCATCGCGGGGCCATTTGGCGGTGAAGATGAGGATTTCTTCTGGGGGGATAGGCCATGCCCAATTGTATTAAGGGACGTTTTCATACCAGCGTACATTTCCCGTGCTCATGCCTGTGGCGGCAATGTCGAGGCGTCCATTGTTGTTGAGATCGGTGACTTCCATTTGCCCCATTCCTATACCATCGTCTATTTGTTCTTTGCGCCATTGGTTTTGGTCGAAATCTTGTGGATGATAGATGTTGAGTTGTGTGCCCTCACCGTTGTAACCAGAGATGATTTCTATTGCGCCATCGTTGTTGATGTCGCCACCCCAGAGGGAATGGCCTCGGTTGAGGGTGTCGTCTATGAGGTGACGTTCATAAGGAGCGGATCGTATATCGCCCGTGGCTTTGTACCAAACAAGTTCGTTGCCATGCCAAGGTTCGATGGAGAGGATTTCGTTGATGCCATCGCCATCGAGGTCTACTGCATATGTCTCGCTGCTTTCACGATTGCTGATGATGTGTTTATTCCAAGGATTGGTGAAGGGATCACCTTGAGGAGGCTCATACCAAATGAGGCCATTGCGGGCACCAAGCAAAAGGTCTGGACGACCGTCGTTGTCTACGTCGCAAATACTGAGACCATGGTTGAGGTGAAGATGGCCGTCTATGAGTTGTTTCTCCCAAGGTTGAGTTGGGTCATTTGACATTTTGTAACACCACAGGGCACCGGGGGCGTCAAATTCGTTAAAGCCGCTGCCTGCACCTTGTAGGGTGGCAACAAAGAGGAGGGGCTGGTTGTTGATATGGGCGAGCACAATTCTGTGGAGGTAGGGCACCCATTCAATGAAATGCTGGGTCCAAGATTGACCATCATTTGAGGCTTCGAACCAGTGTAGGTATTCTTGGATGTTGCGTTGTTTGCGGCCAAAACCACTGCCAGCGATGATGTCTTTATATCCATTGCCGGTTAGATCGTGCGTGGCCAAACCGA
>JABIFK010000430.1 GCA_018650745.1 Candidatus Latescibacterota bacterium
GCGGTGGCCACGGTTGGGTCGCCGTGTACGCCAAGGTCTGACCAGCGCCCCCAATAATCGTTAAAGCGAACGGGGTAATTGCCAGTGCTGTCAGAACTCAGGTTTTCACCCATGCGGTCATCGCCTTTTAGGGCTTTGTCCATTTGCACGCGGTCGCCTGCGAGGTGAAGGTAGAGTGAGGTTTCAAATTCGTCTGCGTGCGCCATGATTTCAGATTCGCGCACTTCATTAAATACATCAATTAAAAAACTTGCGTAGTTGGTGGCAAAACAGAGGGATTCGGTTTCGAGAACGGTTTTGCGGGCAATGAGGTCGATGAGGGGTGAGTTAGAACCGTGGCCGTTGACGATGAGTATCTTTTGAAATCCGTGATAGGCCACGCTTTTGGTGATGTTGAGGGCAAAGTTGATGAAGACGTCGGGTTCGATGTGAATGGTGCCTGGAAAGTCGATGTGGTGTTTGTTGAGACCATAAGAGATCGGGGGGAGAACGAGGACTTTGTCGGGTGCGCGTTTGCCCACTTCGAGGCAGACACTTTCGGCGAGGAATTCGTCTGTGTCAAGTGGGAGATGCCTGCCGTGTTGCTCGGTGGAGCCTGTGGGTAAAATGACCAGCTTTTGAATGTCAATGGCGTCGTTCATTTCGGGCCAGGTTAGGCGATTGTAGCGGTATTCGGTTTGGGCAGACATAGGAACTCCTTTAAAGACGATAAACCTAAACGCGATTGCCAATCACTCTCTCACCGAGTTTGGCACCCGAAAGAGCAAGGAAAAAAGCGATGGCACCGCCGATGATCACTTTTGTGAAACTGAAATGGATAAAGCTGTAGGGTGTAAAGAAGGTGATACACAACATGAGAGAGACCGACAAAAAAGCACCGACTGCGGGTTCGTGAATGCGGATACCTGGGGAGATCAACCCAATAACAAAACCGCCAATGAAGAAGCTGACGAGATTGAGCAAACCCTGTAATAGAAACTTTAAGCTGATGGACATGAAGCGCCCGACAAGTAGGTTGCCAATGAGGCCACCTAGAAAAAGCTCGATGCCAATGAAAATGGCCATGCTGATTAGCATCCATTTTTTGGAGAATAATTCGTGGTTTTGAGTGTCCATGAGCGTCTGCTTCGGTGGGGTATGAAGGATTGATGATGTATTTTTTCTACTGGCCGTATTCTGTATTGCCTTGACCAGCGTACCGCCAGTGGAAGATACTGCTCTCTATTGCGAAATCAATATGATTTTTTTAGGTCTCTGTGACTTTTTGCTTTGCGTGTCTGTAGGGATCTACAGTCTCACAGTCAAACTCAATAAGGGGTATTTTATGCATAACTTGAGAGGTCCCTTTCCTTTTGGACAACCTTTCATCTGATCGTATCTTATTGTTCAAATTATAACCCTGAATCTGATTTCGCATTTCACCCGAGGAATCTGCATGTCAATGAAGTCCAACATAAATCGCCGTAACTTTCTTAAAAGTACCCTACTGACTTCTGCTGGTATCTGCGTTGGTACATCGGGTGCAATGGCGCAAGGAACGGGTGAAACTGTTCTTGTTATTGGTGCAGGTATCTCTGGGCTTGCAACGGCTAAAAAGTTACAGTCCAACGGGTTCAACGTTACTGTGTTGGAAGGGCGAGACCGAACGGGTGGGCGTATATGGAGCAGTGATGTTTTGGGTGCAAAACTTGACTTGGGTGCTGCTTGGATTCACGGTATAGATAACAATCCCATAACGACATTGGCGCAGGAGATTGGTGCAGAAACATCGGTGACGGATTTTGATGCGCTTTATATGTATGACACGAGTGGCATTGAGTTGGAAGATGCAGAAATTGAGACGGTAGAAACTACGTTTAAGCAAGTTGTCGCACAATTGGTGGCGCAAAAGCCCAATGCAGATTCTGCTACAGCAATGAGCACGGCGGTGGATCAAGTGCTTGCGGGATTTGATCTGTCAGATAGGCTCAAGTCGCTTGTGCGGTGGTACATTACGTCAGAAGTTGAACTTGAATTGGCTGCAGATCTATCAGAGTTGTCGCATAAACATTGGGATGAGGATTCAAAGTTTCCGGGCAAGGATGTGGTCTTTCCGGGAGGGTATCAGCAGTTGACGGATAACCTTGCGACAGGGCTCGATATTCGACTCAGTCACATTGTGAGTAAAATTGAATATACCGAGAGCCGCGTGACGGTGACGACGGATCAAGGTATATTTGAAGGAGATCGGGCTGTGGTGACTTTGCCTTTGGGAGTACTCAAATCGGGCAGTGTCACATTTTCGCCAGAGCTTCCTGCCGAAAAGACAGGGGCAGTGTCGCGTTTGGAAATGGGCACGCTGAACAAACTTGCGCTGAAGTTTTCGGATCGCTTTTGGCCTGCTGAGGCGCATCGAATGGGTGTGCTCGAAGACAACACGGACAAGACTTTTGAATTTTGGAATATGACGGTTCACAATAATGAGCCGATCTTGGTTGCGCTTTTTCGAGGGGCACACGCGCGTTCATTAGAACAGATGGCCGAGCAAGACGTTGTGGCTTTGGCAATGGCCAATTTGCGCAGTATGTTTGGCCATTCCATTGCTGATCCGACGGGTTTTGCACAAACCAAATGGCATTCCGATCCGTTTTCGGGGGGCGCTTATGTTCATGTGCCACCGAATGCACAAGCATCGGATTTTGATCTGTTGGCCGATCCCATTGAAAATCGCCTCTTCTTTGCTGGAGAGGCCACCAATGATACATATTGGGGAACTGTGCACGGGGCCTATTTGTCTGGTCTGCGTGAAGCGGATCGCATCATTGCTCTGGGAGGTGGTGTCACACTTTTGGCTACTGATTTCAATGCTGATGGCAGCGTTAATTTTCCAGACTTTTTACAATTTGTTCAGAACTTTGGCAAACGAACGGGTGGTGTGGGTTTTGACAGCAAATTTGATCTCAATAATAATGGATCGGTGGACTTTCCTGATTTTTTACAATTTGTCCAATCTTTTGGCAAGTCTGGGTAAGGCGTTAATTAATGTGAAAGGAAAATGCAATGGGACAAACAGAATTGCGGTTTCGACAAGTTCATTTGGATTTTCACACGAGTGAAGCCATTGCGGGTATTGGAGATCGGTTTGATCCCGAGCAATTTGCCGATACATTGGCAAAGGCACGAGTGGATTCTATTACGTGCTTTGGTCGGTGTCATCACGGGTGGATTTATTATGAGACGGAGCAGTTTAAGGAGCGGATGCACCCACATATGACGCGGAACTTGTTGAAGGAGCAAATTGAGGCCTGTCATGCGCGAGATATTCGGGTGCCTATTTATTTGACGGTGCAATGGGATCAATATTCGTCTGAGCGGCATCCTGAATGGTTGGCAATGGATGATTCTGGTAAACAGATGGGAACATCGCCTTATGAGGCTGGTTTCTATAGGCGGTTGGCGGTCAACTCGGGATATTACGATTTTTTGAAAGCGCACGTTGCAGACCTCTTTGAGCAGTTGCCTGTTGACGGTTTGTTTTTTGATATTGTGCAGCCGTTGGATGATTCTTCTTATTTTAGCCGGCAGCAGATGCTGGCAAAAGGGATGAATCCTTCGTTGGTTGCGGATCGGCAGAAATTTGGGCTTGAGGCCATCAATACATTTAAAACGGATATGAGTGCTTTTATTCGCACGTTGGACAATGACTGCACCATTTTTTACAATGCGGGGCACATTGGCCCCAGACAACGGTTGGTTGCCAATGCCTATTCTCATTTTGAATTGGAATCATTGCCCAGCGGTGGGTGGGGGTACGTGCATTTTCCAATGGCAGTGCGTTACGCCCGAGGTTTGGGTTTGGATTGTATGGGGATGACCGGGAAATTTCACACGTCGTGGGGAGATTTCCATTCTTTCAAAAACCCCGAAGCGTTGCAATTTGAATGTTTCCAAATGTTGGCACACGGTGCCAAGTGCAGTGTGGGAGATCAATTGCCTCCTCACGGAGAGATCTGTCAGACAACATATAATTTGATTGGGTCCGTTTATTCTGAGGTTGAGAAAAAAGAACCGTGGTGTGTTGGAGCGGTACCATTGGTGGATATTGCGCTGATGACTACCGAAGAATTTACGGGTGAACGCATTCCCACGCCCGCTGGTGGGGCAGTAAGATTGTTGCAAGAGGCGGGGCATCAGTTTGATATTGTGGATACAACTTCTGATTTGTCTGGATACAAAGTGGTTATTTTGCCCGATGAAGTGCCTGTCTCAAGTACATTTGCTACCAAATTGAATGCATATGTTGCTGATGGTGGTTCTGTTATTGCAAGTTATAAGTCAGGCCTGAATGATGCGGGCGATGCTTTTGAGCTGGATATTTTAGGTGTGGATTTCAAAGGCGATGCACCCTATTGTCCTGACTTTTTAGTACCAAATGATGTGCTGGCCGAGGGCGTTCCTCAGACGGAACACGTGATGTATTTAAAAGGATTGGAAGTTTCGGCACGTGATGGGTCTGAGGTTTTGGCCGAGACTGTAGTACCCTACTTTAATCGAACTTGGGAACACTTTTGTTCGCACAGACATACACCCTCGGCGGGGGAAGTGGGCTATCCGGGTATTGTGAAAAACGGATCGTGTGTGTATTTTATGCATCCGGTCTTTAGCCAATATGCCAAGAATTCACCCCGCTGGGTCAAACAATTGGTGGTGAATGCATTGGCATTGTTGTTGCCTGAACCTGTGTTGCGTTTGGATGCGCCTTCGACTACATTGGCAACTGTTAACGCCCAACCTCATGAGAATCGATGGGTTGTGCATTTGTTGCATTATATTCCCGAGCGGCGAGGGCAAGAGTTTGATGTGATTGAAGATGTGATACCCATTTTTGAAGTGGGTGTTTCGATTCACATACACGAAGAAGTAAAAAATGTTGCAACTGCACCTAATGGTGAAGCGTTATCTTTTGAGCAGGCCAATGGGCGGGTTTCGTTTATATTACCCAAGTTAGAAGGACATGAAATGGTTGTATTAGATTTTTAGAGATGGGCAATGTTGGTCAAATCATTTAAGTGAGGAAACAGAAATTCATGAAGCGATTGATATGGTTGTTCTTAGGGGGTGTCTTGTGCGCGGGTACATTGCCTTTGCAGGCCCAAGAAATAGATCAAAGGTTTATGGCGGTGTTTGTTCAGGGGAAGCGTGTTGGGTATTATCGAGCCCTCCGAAAAGCTTTTCCGGACTCGGTGGTGACCACAGAATTTATGACCTTTTCGGTGGATGCTGGCGAGGGCACAATTGAAAAATTGTCTGTAGATGAAACAGTCGAAACCCGAGACGGGCAGCTGATTCATTTTCGGCATGAGACTTCAAAAGGGCCCCGGTATTTTCGCTTGGCTGGCCAAAGAGATGGTTTGATGTTGACCGTTGCCTTGGCGTCAGACGGGCAAAAGCAAGAGAACCTCATCAATTGGCCGGAGGGCGCGCGTATGGTAGAAGGGCGGCGCATTTTGGCCATAGAAAATGGTTTGAAAAAGGGAACGAGTTACCAGTTTCTGCAATTTTTTGGTGATAATTTGGCTGTTGGTGAGGTAACCGTTTCTGTTTTGGGTGAGGTTGAAGTCGATATTTTGGGTGAGAAGA
>JABIFK010000149.1 GCA_018650745.1 Candidatus Latescibacterota bacterium
GCCGTAGTCCATCTTTGTAATGTTTTTCTGCTGCATAATTTTGTCCCACACGCTGCTCCCCAGGCGAAGACCCTCCTGGTGCAGCAACACTTAAACCATACCCAGCCAAAACAATCATCAACACCAAACCATATCGCAACATCTTTACACTCCTTCTCCCACCCTAAGTCTAAGAGTATTATACTTTCTGCGCGGCTGTCCGAATCGCTTCGGCGATCTCATCGACCTTGCCCCGGTCATTATCAGGGTGCATGCCTATCAATACAGACCGGCTCAAAATATCCAAAGAGTTCGGACACATGTCCTCAGAGTATTCAATATTCAGGGCCTTATTTTCTGCCAAATTAAACGGGTTCAGAGACGGGTGATGTGCGCCCTGTTTGCGCAAAATCGGATCCCATCGGGTATACACATGCCGTCCTGTATCAATAGGTAGAAAGGCCTTGCCTACCGTCTCTTTCATACTGCTCGCAAAAGCACGGGCCTTCTCTTCGTTCTCAAACACAAAACCAACGTGCGTGCCACATTCATAATCCACACTGTGGTTTGTGATAGACCGTAAACCCACTTCTTCACCAACTTTAAGCAACGTCCGTTTGTGCCCACGCATACGGTCTAACATTTCATCGATGCGTTCCAACTGTGCATTCAAAATTGCACCCGACACTTCTGTCGCTCTATAATTCAATCCAGCAAATTGCTCATCTGGGCGATGGTCTTCCGCATTCCAATAATACGAGCAGCAGTCCGTCGACACAGAACCCCGCGCAAAGACCGACTCATCTCGCGTGGCAAATGCGCCCCCTTCACCACTGGTCATATTCTTAAAATAATTAAAACTGAATGCGCCCACGTGACCAATCGCGCCAAGCATCCGTCCCTCATACCCACCCCCCACAGCCTGACAGGCATCTTCTAAGACCAGGATGCCATGCCGATCTGCTATTTCCATTATCGCATCCATGTTACACGGCAACCCCCACATATGCACAGGGATAATCGCTTTTGTATGTGGCTGTATTCTCTTTTCAATGTCTTCTGGAGAAATAGTCATCGACTCATCCACTTCCACAATAACGGGAATCGCACCTGCAGCAACCACAGCCAAAGCGGTTGCCATATACGTACACGCAGGAATCATTACAGAATCGCCAGGTCCAATTTTCATGCCCACCAACGCACAATACAAAGAGGCAGTACCGCTGGTGGTCATGCGCACCTGCGCACCACCCAAACGCTTGCCCCACTCGGCTTCAAACAGATCGCACTCACCCGCCTTGCCATATCGAAACATTTCGCCACTTTCCAACAGCTTCTCAACACGTTTTGATTCAGGTTCTCCAATGCGGTACATACCTACCTCCAGTTAATCTGCCCATGTCAAAGGCACCCATTCACGTACAGAATTGATCATAAAAAGCGCGTCTGCCTGTTTTACATCTGTTGCGGTCAAGACACATTCATCAATCGTTCCTCTCGCCAACAACTCATCTCGGAAAGTCCCCGCCAACAAACCACTTCCAATGGGCGGTGTCAACAGCTTTCCATCCGTTTCAACAACCAAATTCCCAATCGTGCACTCGGTTACTTCACCACGTTCATTTACCAAAATCACTTCATCACAATGGGGTTGCTCTGCCAAACGCGTCGTATAACAATCTCGCGCAGTTGTTTTGTGAAACAACATCACATCAGTGCTGTTCACCGGTGTCTTCGCAAAATCAACACGCCAACAACGCGCCTCCTGAACGGGTAATGAAATGGCTTGAATTGCGATATCCCCTAAACGATCTACAACACAGCGCACACGATAGGTCACACCTTTTTCAAATTCATCGGCTTTGGTCAACAACAGCTGACGAACGTGCTCTGCGTCAAACTTAAAGTCAAAATATCGCGCAGAGTTTCTCAGGCGTACCAAATGACGATCCAATAAAAAATAGTCTTCCGAAGCATCATATCGCAACGTCTCAAACAAATCAAAACCTTTTCGTGTGGTCGTCAGTAAACTGGCCTTTGTCACGCACTCGTCGTATTCACCGTCTGGTGATGAATCGAATGTGATGCCCCCGCCCACACCAAATTCTGCCACACCCGTTTTATTGTGGATACAAACTGTTCGAATCGCCACATTAAAACAAGAATCGCCACCAGGAGATACATACCCAATACTGCCCGTATAAATACCCCGAGGATCTGGCTCAACACCGGCTATGATCTCCATTGTTCGCACTTTGGGGGCACCCGTTATCGAACCACAGGGGAACATAGCAGTCATCAGATCAGAAAACTTTACGGTTGGCGCTATTTCTGATCTCACGGTCGAAGTCATTTGCAACACAGTTTCATACCGTTCAATCTTCCAAAGGTCCGATACCGAAATACTCCCAGGTATACTGATGCGCCCTAAATCATTGCGCAACAAATCAACAATCATGATATTTTCTGCTCGGTTCTTAGGGGACGATTGAAGTTTAATTTTGTGTTCGTCATCTTCGGATAACCAGCGACCCCGGGGCCAAGTACCCTTCATCGGTCGTGTGGTTAAAACACCTTCTTTTAGGCTAAAAAACAATTCGGGTGATGCAGATAATATACAATGGTCTCCTGTCTCCAAATAAGCAGAATAGTGCGTGCGCTGGTTTTGGCATAAGTCACGGTAAAACCCTCTGGTATCACCCTCAAAGCCTGCACGCAATCGAAACGTATAATTAACCTGATAGGTATCACCCGCAACAATATAATCACGAATGTGCGCCATCACCTTGTCATATGTTGCTCGGTCTACAGAAGGTTGCCACTCTGAGAGCGAATACGCATTTCCCAAAAGCTCGCCCGAACAAACAGTCTTCCGCTGATTAAAAATACCAAACCAAACCAGCGGAAAATCCCCTAAAGAATGTGCCTTAAGTTTCGGATCGATGCCAGAAGCAGCCTCATAACTTACAAAACCTGCAGCGTGAAACCCGTGCTCTACTGCCCGATCAACAGCAACAAGCGCATCTGCTACCTGTCCCTGTTCATATGCAACAACTTCATTTTGCATATCACAAAATGAATAAGAGGGTCCCCCCAAATGAGATTCTAGCAAAACGATGGGCTCTTGCATCAAGTTTCCAAAACTAAGCGACTTTGGGAATATAAGGATTGCCACCCGTAAAGAGTTCTAACCCCAACAATCGACTGCGCATGGGATCGTCTCCCCCCACGACATATCGTTTACACGATTAACTATCTATAATGACGTTCCGACACAGACCAAGCATATTCCGCTTCATATCCAAACGCCTGCTTTGCGCGTTCACAACTCATAGGAGACTCACAGCCAACCAAATTTCCTCGATCTTCTACCCCGTCGCAATATTTATGTACCAATTCCCCAGCATCGACATCCAGAAGCACACGTGCACCCGTAATATTATAGGGTCCTGAAGCAGGTGAACTCGCTTCAACTGCCAACCGACAAGCACGGGCGGCATCCCTCACATCTGTTCGTGTCCACAGCAGCCCCCCACCGGTTTCGGGTTGCGCAACCAATCGATCCACTTCTTGGTTGAGTTCATCTGGCGAACGAATGCCCATAAACCGAAACGACAATATTTCCAACCCGAAGTTCCTCACGAAATAATCAGCCGCCTGTTCACCCGCTACCTTTGACAAGGCATAACAGTTCATCGGGCGGGTTGGGTGAGATTCGTCTACACGCACAAACTCTGGTGGTGCACCAGCGAAGCCATAGACTTGGGCACTCGAAGCCGAAACAATTCTCTTAATGCCCAACTCAGCGCAGGCTTGAAAAAGATTGAACGAGCCTTGCACATTCTCACCATAAGTTCGGGTATCGGGTACGACCCCAGGATTTGCCCAAGCGCCCATGTGCACGACCGCTTCGGCTTTTGCGCGAGCAAGAGCTTGGAAAAGCTCACCGCTTTTTGCCAAATCAACAACAAGCCCCGTTTTCGGACCAGACACAATATCGATGCCCAATACCTGATGTCCAGCATTTTGCAGATCTTCTACTGCATAATGCCCAATGCGGCCACTGCTGCCCGTTACCAATATATTCATGTCACCCTCGTTTATGCTATCGATTCGGTCGTCATTTCACCCTCGCCAAAAACCACGGCGTATTCATGCCCTCGCGAAGACTGAGTGGCCGCGTCCATATAACACACACTAAAAGCACGACGTGCAATGTCCGTGCTGTTTGTGCCCGAACTATGCAACGTCCAATTGTGCAACACCACACAATCTCCCGGTTCTAATTCGAGATTTATAAATTCTTGTTTTGAGACGATATTTTCGATGTGTTCTTCTGTCAAAAACCCGGCCCCATGTTCTGGATTGATTAATGCTCGATGTGACCCAGGAATGAGCTTTACGCATCCATTGGCGATGATGGCAGGGTCCAAGGCAGTCCAAATCGTAATCATGGGGTCTTTGTCTAAATCTGTCCACCGATCTTGGTGCCAAACCAGTTCAGTACCTCCACGCGCCGGTTTGTTCATAAACATAGCTCGAAAACAGGCAACAGGCGTCTCGTTCCCATATGCACGTGCACACACAGACCGAAAGATTGGCTTTTGCAGATAATCCAAGAACAAAGCGTCTCGTTCCAGATCCTGGATTTTACGATACAACAAGGTTTCACCTTTATGTCCCTTGCTTTGTGGCCCAGGTTTGTTATCTCGTTCTGGATCCCGATCCAATTGCATCATCACCCGATCATAATCAATCGATGCCTTACCCAGCATAATATCGTCCATCCGCACTTGCAGTTGTTCCAACTCCCCATTATCCATGACATTGCCCAGATGCAAAAAACCCGCTTCTTCAAACTGCGCCCACTGTTGATCAGATATTTGAGTGCTCATTCTTGTCCCCTTAAAACCTAAAGTTAATCTCTCAAACGAAACCCAACCAAGACGATCAACTTCTGTGCGAAACAATCCCCAGACCGTGAAAGAATTTCAAATCTTACATTGCCGCCCAAGTCTCCAACCATTTTTTATACCCCGTTTCAACAGGTTCTATCTTACCCACCTCAAATTCTAGTGCATAGTCTCGGTCATATCCCAAGCCCTCTACCTTATCCCAAACCCACTGATAATCAATCACACCATCCCCCAACATACACCGCTCCCATTCGCCTTCGTCATTATACAGACCGTCTTTCACATGCACGTGAACAATATGATCTTTGAACGTCTCAAAAGCCGATTTGTACTCGGACCCAGCAGCCATCAGATTACAAGGCTCATACAAAATGCCAAAATAAGATGACCCCACTTTTTCTGAAATCTCCTGACAAGCGTCTGGGTTGCCAGAGATCTCTCCCCCATGATTTTCGATGCCCATGTACACGCCAACCTTTTCGGCATACTCAGCTGATTCTTTAAAATAGGGCACAACTGCATCCATCGATGCCAATGTGCCATCACCAGGAAAAATACGAATCGACTTCGCCCCAAATTCCGTAGCAACATCCAATGTCATCTTCATCTCATCCATCGCGGCCTTGCGCTCATCTTCCGATTCCGCAGAAAACCCGCGTCCGCAATACGACCCAATATTCGCCAAACCCACACCATACTTATCAACCACCCGCCGTAATTCATCCATATCATACTCAGGATCTGTCACCGAAAAATGAGGCATACGCCCCACCAAATCAATGCGATCAAAACCCGCCTCAGAAATCACCTGAAACGTATAATCCAAATCTTTCTCTTTCAAGGGAAAACTACAAGCAGATACGCGTGAAACATCCATTATCATCTCCTCTTAAAGATTACGATACCAAGTTATCTATAGAAAACCACACGCAAGAGATGGCATACACGGAAGGTTTTTTGGTCTAAGGTTCCGTGTCCTTTCGCGATTTACCAACCATGCACAAAATGCCCGCCATCAGGAAACCATATGGCGTCCACCACACTCGAAACCGCAATACCAAACAAATACCCAACGATCACACCAAACCAAAACGGTTTGGACTTGCGATACAAAGACACACCACCGAAACGAAGAACCACCACTTTGAACATCCACACCAAGAAGATACAAAAAGCATATCGATTATTGGGAAAGGCGATTGCCACGGGATGAAAAGGCCACCATGCAAAACGTGATCTTAGATACGTCAACCCTGCAGCGGCCGCAGCGCCAACACCCCAGACACCGAATTTTTGCATATCAAAAACGGTGGCTTTGGAACCTTCGATATACGGAATCTCACGTATCAGCTGATCCATCGGCCAAGGCACCAACTGTCCATTCAATCCGCCTTCAATATAGCACCGATAAATCTTAATGCCAGCCGACCCATAGAACCCTACCACAAATGCCAATGGAATGGCAATGCAAATAGCCGGATGGCGTTTGAGGTGCTGGCCCATCAATCTAAACACGTGAGCGATGGCTGGCAGAGATGTCGTTCGTATGGCCTCTCCCAGAAATGTATTACGATTAACCGAGGTCATCATCGTCATCGTGCTGGGTTCTAAATTTTGCGTTCCCAACAAAGATACAATGATACGATGCCCTTTACCACCCGCAGGAGACAAAAATGTAAACCCAGTTGTGGCGGCATATTTGGTGATCCCAAAATAGCAGATGAACATCAACACCATCTGTAACAACGTTGTGCCAAGGGTATACCCAACCGACATCAGCCACCCCCCCATACCCACAGATGACAACAACAACCCCACCCAAGCAGTCCTGTAAGAAACGGGTTCACCATCATCATCATCGCGTATAGAAGACAATGCTTTCAAGAACGTTTCTTTCAAATGCAAACGCGCCACCCAAACCGACCAAGCCACCAAAAAGACCAAAGCCCCATGAGACTCCAACATCGAAATCTCACCTGCAGTAGCAGTCTGACCCTCTAAACCCACCGAAAAGCCTGTGCGATTCATCATGCCAATTTTGAATATGTTGATGATGTTGTAAAACCAAAAGCTGAACAGAATATCTACCGGACACAAATAAGCCAGTCCCATAATCAGCGGTTGGGCACGCAAAAATACGTCGGGATAATACAGACCCAAATCGACCGCTTTGGTTCTGTATTCATCAAAGACAGTAATACGCGGCAAGCTGATTGCAAAATATCCTAAAATGTTCCAAGCAATTACACTTGCCACAAGCCCAAAGCCTATCCAAAAGAGATGGTTCTTGAATAACGTTGGCAAACACTCGCCTTCTCGCTCTTCTAACAACGCGGCAGGAAATTCTGCCATAGGAAAAACCAAACGTTCTTTTTCTTGCCATTGTTTAAAGAACAACACGCTGCCAAA
>JABIFK010000406.1 GCA_018650745.1 Candidatus Latescibacterota bacterium
CGAAATACGGAGTGGATGTGGCGACCGCACCCGGATAACAACACACCAGAAGCGTGGTGTGACTTGGTTGATTCGATGGCAAAGGTCGCGGAGATTGCAGAGGCGAATCATGTGGTCATGGCGTTTGAGCCGGAAGTGGCCAATACGGTAGATTCGGCAAAGAAGGCGCGTCAGATTATTGATGAGGTGGGGTCTGATCGGATTAAGGTGGTGATTGATGGGGCTAACATTTATCATAAAGGTGAATTGGCCAAGATGCATGACATGCTGGATGAGGCCTTTGATTTGTTGGCGGGAGATATTGTGCACGCACACGCGAAAGATTTGGATCACGATGGTGAGGCGGGTAAGTTGGCGGCAGGTACGGGTGTATTGGATTACGAATATTATATGAAGCTGTTGGACAAGATTGGATTTGATGGGCCAATGGTGTTGCACGGATTGGAAGAATCACAAGTGGAGATGTGTCGCGATTTTGTGGTGGGGAAGATAAATCGCTAAATACCAGTAGGAGGAAAAAATGGCAGAGACATTGACAATGCAGCACAAGTCGTTGGTGCAACAAGGGTATGATTATTCACCAGAAGAATTGCGCCAACTGGACTGGGGACTTCGGTTTACACCTTTGTTGTGTATGGTCGGTGCAATTTATGGGTTATACAGCCAGCAACCGAATATCCATTTTGCGCTGGCGGTGTTGGGCATTTTGCCGTTTTGGTTTCCAGCGTGGCATCCATTGGATCGCATTTATAATCATTTGATTCGCCCCATTTTGGGTGCGGCCCAGTTGCCCCCTAATCCTTTGCCCAGACGGATTGCGTGTTTGATGGGGGGCAGTATGAATATTGGCATTGGTTTGGGATTTTTATATGGCAATATAACAGTGGCCTATGTTTTTGGTGCCATATTGATTCCGTTGCAGATCATTGTGATCAGCACGCATTTTTGTATGGCATCGTGGATGTACGAAGGGGTGTTTAAATTGATTGGGGGGTGGGATCGTCCGATTTCATCAGAGGATGCACGTCGCTTGGTAAACGAAGGGGCTGTGTTGGTGGATGTGCGAGGGCCTGATGAATTTGCTCGTGGTCATTTGCCCAATGCTGTGAATGTGCCGTTGGATACCTTAGAGCAACAGTTGGATGTGTTTGGAAATCAGACGTCGGTGTTGTATTGTCAAAGTGGGATGCGGAGCCAGGGGGCTGCGAAGGTGCTGAAAAAACACGGCATTGAAAACGTATCAAATTTGGGTGCCATGGCAAAGTGGGACACATAAAAATGATAGCGCGCTTGCTGTTTTGGCGATTAATGGTTTCATTTTAGGATCTTAGGGATTTGATTGGACGTGTTGTAAAAAACTATGGGATAAATTCTATGGCAGAGACATTGAGTTTTCAAGAACGGTCTTTAACGCAGCAGGGGTATAAATATACCAAGGCGGAATTGCGTAAATTGGAGGGGGGGCTTCGGTTTACGCCTTTGGTGTGTATGACCGGTGCTGCGTACGGGTTGTATATGCAATCACCCATAATCCATTTTGTGATGGCGGCAATAGGTATTTTGCCGTTTTGGTTTCCGGCGTGGCATCCCATGGATCGGTTTTATAATCATGTAATCAACCCGCTTGTGAAAGGTGTGAAGCTGCCGCCAAACCCATTGCCCAGACGCATAGCGTGTATGATTGGTGGGGCGATGAATATTGGCATTGGATTTGGATTCATGTATCAAATGCCTTCGGTGGCCTATGTCTTTGGTGCAATCTTGGTACCGTTGCAGTTGATTGTGATCAGCACACACTTTTGCGTGGCCGCTTGGGTTTATGAGATTGGGATGAAAGTGGCTGGGCGATGGGATCAGCCTATTTTGCTTGAAGACGCACATCGTTTGATAGATGAGGGCGCGCTTTTGGTGGATGTGCGTGAAGAAGATGAATTTGCACAGGGCCATTTGCCCAATGCGATTAACGTACCCCTGGATGAAGTGGTGCTGCATTTGGAAACTTTTCAACAAAAACCTGCGTTGATGTATTGTCAAAGTGGCACGCGGTGTCAGCAAGCGGTGAGTCGGTTAAAAAGGCATGGTGTGAACCGGGTGTATAATTTGGGTGCAATGGATCGTTGGGAGGAGAAACAGTGAAAGCAGATTTTTGGCACGATCGTTGGGAGAGTGGGCGTACAGGGTTTCATCAGGATGAGGCAAACCGGTACTTGGTACAGTTTTGGGATCGGTTAGGTGTGGCGGTGAGCGCAAAGGTGTTTGTGCCGCTGTGTGGTAAGAGTAAGGATATGCTTTGGTTGCGAGATCACGGGCACACAATCATTGGGGCAGAGTTGAGCCCGATTGCGACGCGTGATTTTTTTGATGAGAATGGTTTAAAGGCAGAGTCGTCGAAACAGGGTGAATTTGAGCAATGGGAAGGTGAGGGTGTGAGGATTTTGTGTGGGGATGTTTTTAAACTGGCGGCAATTGATTTGGACGGTGTGGGTGCGGTCTACGACCGTGCGGGGTTGATTGCGTTGCCGCCAGAGGTGAGACGCGACTATGTCAACCATCTGCGCGACATTTTACCATTGGGTATAAAATTGCTGTTGGTGACCATTGCGTATCCGCAAGATCAAAAAGGCGGCCCTCCATTTTCTGTGCAAGATGATGAGGTGCAGGAATTGTTTCGTGAGGGTTTTGAGGTTGCGCAGGTTGCCTCAGAAAATGTATTGGCCGAGAGTCGCCGTTTTGCGGGTTTCGTGGATTATTTAAATGAGAATGCGTATTTGCTCACGCGGGTGTGAGTCTGAATGCTCTCTCTGAGAAAGGCTGTTTTATGTGGGGGTGTCGTATTTTAGGATGCATCGTGACGCTGATATTGTTCGTTAGTGGTGCTTGTTGGGCCGCAGGTGCAGACGAAGAGGCG
>JABIFK010000380.1 GCA_018650745.1 Candidatus Latescibacterota bacterium
AGAGCTTCCGGCTTCAACGTCAACGCCATATCCAGGGATTTCAGAGCATTGCCAGCCAAACCCAGACCCAGTTCGCTGATGCCAAGACATTCCCAGCCATGATGATCATTTGGGTGCGTCATTAAGAAACCTTGAAAATTTTCCCGTGCTTGCCCAAATTCACCCCATACCCATGTCCACCGCCCCCATATTCATAAGAATGATGAAAATAGCTGTCTCGAATTTCACACCGATAAGACGCAGAAACACCCACATGATTTCGACTTGTAAAATCACTCTCAATATTGCGGATCCAACAGTACGCGGTATTTCGCATACCAATGGTCACAGGATCACCACGCGAACTCAGCTTGATATACAAATCTTCCACACCGGCGCGTTCCACAAATCCTTGTGTTCTAACTTTCGGCTTTAATGCAGCTCGAAAGGTTATATAAAGGGGTTTATCGAGCAAAAGCGTATTGCCCTTTACTTCTTCGACCCGCAATATCTGCCCCACGGAGTCGTCTGCCCAAGATTCATTCCATTTCGGGTCTGTATACATCACATCAGGATCATTCTCCTGCTGAATCTCCACAAAGTCTCCAGCCTTAAACACACTGCCATCTGCCACTGTCACATTCTCAGACCCAAACACATGCCCATCAACAACATCCATCCATTCTCCACGATCATATTTGGCAATATTGATGGCCGCACGATCAGCGATATCAAACAACAATCGCGTTTTATCGGCACCTTCACCGCGTAACACAACGCTCTTGTTAATTTCTAAACCACTCTTCAGCACATAATCACCCGCCGGAATCAACACCGCCCCCTGATCCACCGCATCAATTGCTTTCTGAAAGGACGCCGCATCATCTGTCATCCCATCGCCTACGGCACCATAATCCTTCACATTGGCCACCACGTCAACGTCTGGTATCCCTCCAGGAATCCCCGGTGTCCACCGAACATGCTGATTCATTTCTGCCTCCACAATCACACTTAGGTTTATCACCCAGAACAATATCCACAATACCCGTATCATATCTACTCCATCTATTTGTCTATTTGCGCTTAAGCACAAACCCCATCATTTTCCTGCCAACGATTGTAATGTGGCAAATTCTCTACGGCCAACCTTTTCCGCGTGTCGTACCAACTCCGTGCCCAAGCTTTAGGATCACGTAATTCACTTTCGGGATTCGACCGACTTCGCGCAACAAATCCCGGAAAAATGTCGCGTCCAGTTGGTTGACCAATCGGGTTGTATCGAATGTCAAAACTGATGCGCACTTCATCGCTCACATTGGGAAGCGACGAATGACATGTTCGCCGATGCAAGAACAACACATCCCCCGGATTCATAGGAACGGGAAACGCGCGGCCCAAATCCAACATGGGGTCGGGAACTGCTAGCCCAGAAACGGTTCGACAATGATGTAAAAGGCCGGCTTTGTGACTGCGTGGGATAATTTTCAAACACCCGTTTTTAAGTGTGGCGTGTGTCAATGGCCACCATACCGTAAGCATATTGGTCTCATCGGCTTCTGGCAGAACAACCCCGTTGTCCTGATGCCAAGGCGTCACACCCGCATCAAAGCCACCTTTGGTGCCAGTAATCGGGTCCATTCGGCTATCTGGCAGAACATCTTGGGGTGGCTTAATCCGAATGTGCTGCACGGGATTCGAAAAGACCTCGGGACCAATCAAATCTTCAACCACATCCAAAAGCGTTTCATTGCGAAGTGCGCCAAACACTTCTGGGCCAACCCAAATAGGCGATGTTTCTGTTGTGCTGGCTTGTGGTAAGGAACAATCAAAGTGCCCAGACAACACACGCCCGCTGTCGCGATAACAAGCGATCATCCGGTCGCTAAAACCCAAATCGTCATAAACCGACTTAATCTCACCAGCGTCATATAACTCGTGTGCCAAACGGTCTAACACCTCGGCGTATTCATCCACAGCGGGTTGAATATCCAACTCAGGATCCAAGAGCCCACGCACCAAAACATACCCTTCATCCAGGAAGTGTTGATATTCTTCTTCGGTCAATCGATTCATAACCAACCTCATTCTTTCAAATTCAGAAAGCTTGCTTGTATACGCTCCCTGCGGGGCGTTTGTTCACCCGACCTTGCACCACAACAACCCAATCTGCCTCAATCTCCGTAGCCGTTTGCATCTGCCCTATCAACACAGCCATCTCGCATCTCCATTTTTCTAACACAATATGCTACCCCAACATCACCACACCCTTTATATAATCAGGATCACCTTTAACCAACTTTTGCATCAAATCGGGATAATCGTCTAACGTCGATTTGTGAGTTACCAAGGGCTTCAGATCAAACACGCCCTCATGAATCAACCGAATAGCAGGCCCAAATGTCTCGCGAACTTTTGAACCCGGTGCAGAATTCACGACCGTAAACCCACCCAAATGCCACTTGGTCGGGTCAAACGTGGCGGTCTTACCTTTCATCCACCCAAACAAATTTATCCGTCCTCCTCGTTTGACAATATTGGTCGCCATATCCAATCCGGGCTGACTGCCCGATGTATCCACCACCACATCAATGTCTTGCGCCTTTAACTCTTTTGCCAGCGCATCACCATCCATATCTGCCGCATTGTAAACTTCCCGAACACCAAACTGTTTCGCCAAATCCAAACGACTTTGCACCACATCTATCACAATCAACCGATCAAGTGGATAGTGCAACAATCCCTGCAAAATCAACAATCCCATAAACCCACAGCCAATGACCACAAGACTATGTCCCGCCTGTATTTGGCAATGGTCTATTCCCGTCACCGCACAAGACACGGGTTCCACAATCCAATATTCATCCGGCAAATCTGATTGCGGAATGCGATGCACACGGTTTACAGACAAGTTACGCGTTGTTGCAAAGCCGCCTCCAGCCACGCGGTCTCCTTCTTTGTAATCGCTTACCCCAACGCCGACTTTGCTCACACGACCAACACCCTCATGTCCGGGCGGCGCCATAGGATGCATTTGATCCCCTAACTTTCCCGTTGCGACATCCCAAGAACAAATACCACATGCCCCACCCATCACTTGCACTTCACCTGCCCCAGGATCAGACACATTTTGTTCAATAATCTCTACGCGACCATCAGACAAATATCGCATTGCCTTATCCATTATCCCTCCAAAAATTCATGCTTGTTTTTACACCACAGACAAATAGAATCAATTCTTTTATCAAAATCTTCAGCGTATATCCCTGCCACCTTGGTTCCACAAACAATCAACATGCAAACGCCCCTCATTGCCATTCACCGCATTTGCACGCCAGAGTTTCCCCACAATATCCAACCGGCCATCGCCATCATAATCTGCCACAACAGCCGAATGCGTACCCAAATTGCGATCTAACAAGATATGATACACCCATTTCTGATCCTCATATGCCAAGCACCACCAACGCGGTATTGCCTGAACACCATCCGTTTTACCATTTTCCATCTCTGCCGTAAAAATCTCAGCATGCCCATCACCATCCAAATCGGCAATTTGCAAACTGTGCAAAGCACGCAAATCCAAATCGGCATCCAATATCACTTCAGCCT
>JABIFK010000317.1 GCA_018650745.1 Candidatus Latescibacterota bacterium
CTGATTGCCATGATACATCGTCAAAATATCTTCACGTCCCGTATCTCCCGACAACAAACTCATCCCTCGAAACGTATCTGGAATATCAGCACCTGCCGCATCACACAAAGTGGTCGCCACATCTAGCGCATTGCTTACAAACGCATCAGACGTAACACCACCAGCCAATCGCTTCGGCCACCGCATCAACAACGGCACCCGCACAATATCATCATACATCACATAATGTTTGTCCACCATTCCGTGGCTGCCACACATATCGCCATGATCGGGTGTATAAATCACCAACGTATTTTCAGCCAAACCCAACCGATCTAATGCATCCAACACCCGTCCAACTTGTGCATCTAACAAACTGATTTCACCCAAATACCGCGCAACAATCGGTGCCCACTTCTCCCACTCCCAATCATCAATGCCCCAAGTCCGCCGCTGTTGCCCTTGAATATAGGGCTTCCCCATCAACGGATCACCAAACCCTGCCCAAGGCGCACAGTCCTCCGGTCGATACATCGATGCAAACGGCTCCGGCACCACATTGGGCAAATGCGGTTCATTGGTCTCCCAATGTACAAAAAATGGGCCCTCTGCCCGTTCCACTGCATCAATCACCCGACCTGCCCCCCAAGCCAACCGAGATGCTTCAGGAGAGATATGAGGATCGGCTTCGCCAAACCATCCTTGCATACTGGGTTTGGCCTCAAATCCCTGTGCCGCTCGCCAAGCTCCATAATCACCTTCCGGCACATCTTCACAATATCCATAATCCACAGGCTTTTTAGTTGGGTGAATATGCCACTTGCCCACATGCTTCAAATCATATCCAACCTCGCCCAAACATGCACTCAATGTCTTCCCTTCACCCGTTGCCGGACGAGACGCCTCCGTATTCCAATTGGCAATGGACAAATGCTCTGTTGGCCACTGGCCATACAACAAAGAGTTCCGCGCAGGAATACACACTGGAATTGGCGAAAAAGCATGATTAAAATTCACACCCTCATGTGCCAAACGATCCAAATGGGGCGTCTGCAAAAAAGGGTGCCCATTGGCACCCACACAATCAAACCGATGTTGGTCGGTATGAATCAATAAAATATTGGGTTGATCTGCCATTTAGAATTGCAAATCCTTTAGTAGAATTTTCTGTGTCATCGGCACAACAGTGTTCATACCTCGAACTTCTAACAAAATCTCCGGTTCATCGCCGTCCAAATCGATGGTCAGCGCGCCAAAGTTAAACCCATTAAATGCAGCTCCCACACGCTTGTTATTCGGTGCCTGATGCCCTTCTCTGGCCGTGTGCGTTAAACCACTCGACGTCAAATCATACATCGGATATCCCACCCCGCCATCCATAACAGACAATTCTGCAAAATGCCGGTCGCCGCTCAGAAAAACCACACCCGATGCTTTTGTGTTTCGTATCAATCGAAACATGCGCGCGCGTTCCAATGGGAACAATCCCCAACACTCATATCCGTGCGTGTCATTCACCACTTGCACACCCGAAGCAATAATACGCACCTGAGCTGGCATCCGTAGTTGTGCCTCTAACCAATCCCATTGCGCATCACCCAACATCGTCTTCTCAGTATCATACACAGGCCGATATCGCATCTGCGTCACTTTATCCTTCACCCAATCACTACGAAAAAAACGCGTATCCAGCAAAATAAGCTGTACGCGTTTTTCTAGATCCAAATACACGGCATCGTAAATACCAGGCGTCTTCCTGCGTTCTGAATCTGCTGGTTCCTTCAAAAAATCTAAAAACAACTGCTGTGCGGCATCACGCTTAGCATAAGACGCGCCCCCATCGTTGACGCCATAATCGTGATCGTCCCAAATACCATAAACAGAACACACGCTGCACAATTTTCGAAAACTTGCCACCGTATCCATCTGCGCATACATCGCCTGCATCAATGTCATATCTTCTGTATCGGCATATACGATATCACCCAAAGTCACAAACACATCGGGCTGCCAGCTTGCGATCGTATGCCAAATCGGTTGCGGCAAATCGATACGCGCACATGAACCAAATGCAACCCGCACAGGGTCGGCACCAATACTCGCCGTCCACAAGATCATGACCAAAAACAGACATCGACACATCCACATAAAGACCCTTACCTTAAACAAGTGCATCACCCGGTGTGCGATTCCACACCAACTCGGGCGCATCCCCCTCATATTGCGGTAAAAGGGGTGTGATCAATTTACCCGCCTCTTCAGACCAATGTTCGGGCACCTTATGTTGTGCCAAACGCGCACGCATACCCTCTGGCAATTCGTAGAAACAAGGATGATACCACAGTGTGATCACCGTGCGCCGATTGTCCGTTTTATTGGCATGAGCACTGTGCAACAACCGTGAATCACCGATGACCAAATCGCCCGCTTTTACAGGAATATCGACCTCACCCTCATGTGACTGATAAACAGGATGATCAGGATCTGCTACCCGTCGCAAATCATCAGTATGAGCATCGGGAATCATATCGTGTACCGGGTGTCTTTTGAGGTGTGACCCTTCAATCAAACGCAAACACCCATTCTTGATCGATGTATCCACCAAATAATACATCAAAAACGTTTGTTGGGGCACGGGGTGATAACTCACCGGATCATTCCACCCCCACCAATCTTGGTGCCAAAACAATGGGGGACTATGTGGGGGTTTGCTAATGACAAAACCCGTAGAAAAAGTAGGACGACCATATCCCAAAGCGTGCAACACATCCAAAGCAGGCTGCCATGCAATGAGCTCTGCAAAAAAGGGATCATCATAAACACAAACCAAACTGCCCGTCGATTTCTGTTGCTCAAAATGCGCGGCATCTTGCGCATCTAACAAACGATCTGAAACCTCTGTCACACGGGCCAACATCTCAGGGGTTAAGACTTGATCAAAAAGGCAATACCCTTTTTCGATCAGTTGTGCGCTTTTGTCAGCTTCGGTAACCATCAATCATCCTTTGATATAAATTGACCAATCGTCTCAAGCAACGCCTGCATATCAACCGGCTTTCGAAGCAATGCATCACAGCCTGCTTCTTTTGTTTTTTCATGGATGGCTTCATTTAACGCAGCCGTGACCACCACGACAGGGGTTTCTTTTGTTTCTGCATGTCCACGCACAGCGTGTAACACGCTTAAACCATCGCCCTCTGGCATAAATAAATCCAACAGGATCAAGTCTGGTTTTGAAGATTGCACCTCCGCAATGGCTTGCTTACCCGAAGCGGCTTCCAAAACATCATATCCCTGCAAGGTCAATACTTGGCGAAACAATTCCCGGTTGGTTACTTCATCATCAACAACCAAAACGGTTTTGCTCATGGTCACACCTGCTCGCTTAAAGAATCATCCGTGATTGCCACATCCTATTGTCCACGCATGTCCCGATTGAACCAACAACCGGTCCGACGCATCAGGACCCCACGAATCGGGTTCATAAAACGCAAGAGGCGGTTTCTCTAACGCTTCCCACTCCGAAATAAGTGGATCACACAATTCCCAGGCACGTTCCACTTCATCGCTTCGTGTAAACAAAGCAGCATCCCCTTGAAGCGCGTCCAAAAGCAAGCGCTCATACGCATCGGGTAAGGTTTGATCACCCAATTGATCGCGATAATGAAATGCCATATCCACCGGTGCAGTATGCATACCCGCACCAGGAGTTTTGGTTGCAAAATGCAAATGCATCCCTTCATTGGGTTGAATACACAAAGATAAAATATTGGGTTTGGGGCTATCGTGCTCGGGAAACAACATATGTGGTACCCGCTTAAAGACCAAGGTTACTTCCGTCAATTTTCTGGGCAATCGCTTGCCCGACCGTATATAAAATGGTACCCCTTGCCAGCGCCAATTATCAATATTACACGTCAACCCAGCATAGGTTGGTGTCATCGAGTCTTTGCCAATACCAGGTTCTTCTCGATACCCCTCATACTGCCCCAATACCCCTTCCGATAACTTGAGCGGCTGCACCGCTTTGAGCACCTTAACTTTTTCATCGCGCAAAGCACCTGCCTGAAAAGCCGCTGGCGGTTCCATCGCCGTGAGTGCCAACAATTGTAACAGGTGATTCTGCACCATGTCGCGCAACACACCCGACTTTTCATAATAACCACCGCGATGTCCTACGCCCACATCTTCTGCCATTGTAATTTGTACATGGTCTATATAATTGCGGTTCCACAGGGGCTCAAAAATCGCATTGGCAAATCGAAATGTCAAAATATTTTGAACAGTCTCTTTGCCCAAATAGTGATCAATACGGTAGACCTGATTTTCTTCAAACACAGAGTGGACCACATCGTTCAAATCTTGGCTGCTTTTCAAATCGCGCCCAAATGGTTTTTCGATAATGATACGCTGCTCACCCCGGTCCAAGCGTTGTAACCCGGCCTCACCCAATTGTCGAACGATAATCGGGTATAACGAGGGCGGTGTAGACAAGTAATAAAGCCGATTGCCATCAATGCGTGTCGTCTGATCAATCTCCTCCAAGTGACTTCCCAAACGCCGATACGTATCGGCATCATCATAAGCCCCCTGAACATATGAAAATTGGTCGGCAAAATCTTGCCACTGATCAGATAAATTAGGGTGTTTGTGCCGCGCATATTGCAAAACACCTTCGCGCAAGTGCGCCTGAAACTGCGCATCATCCATCTGCGAACGCGCCACACCCACCACGCGCACGTGAGGGGACAACAGCCCCTCACACAACAACGCATACAGCGCCGGCACCAACTTTCGTTGCGTCAAATCCCCTGAAG
>JABIFK010000247.1 GCA_018650745.1 Candidatus Latescibacterota bacterium
AAGTTCATCCCCACACCACCAAAAATCTCTTTGCCTATGACCACACCAAAAATAATACCCAAAGCCACTTGCCACAAAGGAATCAGCGGCGGCAATAACAGTGGAAATAACGTACTGGTGACCAAAAACCCTTCACTTATTTCGTGTTTGCGCAAAATGGCAAAGACTGCCTCACACAAACCACCCGCAGCAATTGTAACAATTTGTATGGGCACAAAATACAACGCACCCAAAACAAAACAACTGATCACATCAGAAGGCATAAAGGACACGCCCAACATCTGGGCCACCATAGCCTGCCACGTATTGGCGGTTACGGCACCCATTGCCTGATAGGCCAAACTCGCTTGCAAGCCCGTATTATATAGTGCCATCAAAATGCACGGCTGCAATGCAAGCGCCACCGTAATCATCATGCGCTTTTGATCCATACCGTCGCGCACATGCGAATCGGCCTGAGTCACTTCTCCTGGCGTATAGAGAATGGTATCACCGGCTTCATAGAGGGGATAGAGCTTCTCTAATTTGCCCCCTTCATGAAACTGTTCGCCTTGTTTGTCTAAAAAATCGCGTAGCGGCTTCACTAGCCTTCCTTTTCAAAAGTGGTGAGGTTCTCGCGTAAAATGGGCCCGAAGTCCATTTTAGACGTACACGAAAATGTGCACAACGCCAGATCTTCCTCATCCAGTTCCAAGATGCCCAACTTTTCGGCATCTTCAAGATCATAGGTCGCCAAAGCTCGAATTAGAAATGTTGGCAAAATATCCAACGGAACAACTTCATCATAATTACCATGTGGCACCAAGGTTCGTCGGCTGCCATTTGTGCTGGTCGTTAGGTTAAATTTGGTCCCATAAAGTAATTTCGACAAAGCCAAGTGCTTAATCGTTACCAAATCAAACATAGGTCCTATCCACCCCAACAACTCGCGTTTTCTACCTTCTGCCAAAGCCGAAATCTGTTGATGATAACGCCCCAAGAAACTGCGTGCATCATCACTCTTACGACCAGACAAAATCGAACCACTGATGATGCGGTTCTCTGTATCCTCCAACTCACCGTCTAATAAATCCGTTAAAGATGCACCCAGTCGCGTCTTCACCAACTGAGGATGCTTAACTGTAGGCCCAGCAACAGACACAATACGGTCCGTCATAATGTGGCCCGTAGCAAACAAATGCCCCCAGGCAATCACATCTTGCACACCCAAATGCCAAACCATTTTGCCCCGATGAACCGGATCTAAAAAGTGAATGTGCGTGCCGACCAGACCTGCAGGATGAGGCCCAGAAAAATCTTCGACCTGAACCCGTTCCACATTGATGTCAGGTAACCGCAAATCTGGATGTTTACAAACAAAAACCGCCCCATCCGTTAACTTTGAGACGATTTGCAAACCTCTTAAGAAATTTTGCTCCTGCCCGGCAATTACTTGTGCCATATCAGGTGCCAATGGATTGGTATCCATCACATTGACAAAAATAGAATGTGGCACAACAGCAGGATCGGCCACCTTACTAAAAGGCCTGGCCCGTAACGCCGTCCACTGCCCAGAATCAATCAGCTGTGATTTTGCTGCCTCGCGGTCTAAACCCGCAATGGCATCATCGGCCTGTGCATCAAAAGTTACAGCATCATCACCTTCAAGCCGGATCACAAGCGATAAAAATGCGCGCTTAGCCCCACGATTAATCGCAACGACCTCACCCGCACCAGGTGCTGTATATTTTACACCTTCGGTCTTTTTATCGACCAAAACAACATCACCCAACTTCACTTTGTCGCCTGGTTGAACCAGCATTGTTGGGCGCATACCTATATAGTCTTCACCCAATAAAGCAACAGATTGCACACTTTTGGTATGAATCGTTGACTGATCAGGCGTACCTGCGATAGGAATGTTGAACCCTTTTTTAATTTGTGTCAGTCCCATATGGTCCTCATCAACCTCAAAATCGGTTAGGTATATTGCTACATACCAATAAAAAAAGCAACCCGTGCGACCTTGTGGGGCCGCAACACAGTTGCATCCTTCAAAACAACCGCAAAAGTAAAAAGCGGATTCATTTTCAGAACTTTATTTGATGGTCGCAGGATAACGAAATACGCGACGATAAGATCTTAGAAAATAAGTAAATGACAAGCGCACGAACCAGTTTATAACGGGCTTAATTTATTACAAGCCTCTTTGATTGTCAAGAAAAACTAAGATAATAATTTTTTAAGATCTAAAAACAAGATCATGCACCAACTTAAATGGTTCACCATCCATTACTCAGTGACATAAAATAAATCACATAAGCCTCTATTTGGAAAGGCTCCTTCCTGCTTGACACATATCTGAGCCAGTAATATTATAGGTCATCATTGCAAAAGAGTCTAATAATCTATGCCAAAAATTTCTGTCATCTTGCCCATTTATAATGCCGCTGCCACACTACCGCAAACACTGCGCAGTTTGTGTCGGCAACGCTTTGACGATTTTGAAATCATTGCCATTAACGACGGTTCGGAAGATACGACCCCTGACATTCTTGATCAACAGGCCCAAAAAGACGCACGTATTCGGGTCATTCACGCGCAACACAAGGGGCTTATTGAGGCACTTAACTTAGGAATCAAACACACACGTAGTCCCTATATTGCACGCTGCGATGCAGATGATGTCATGCACCCAGACCGCTTACACTTACAATATCATTTTTTACAGTCCCACTTAGATATTGCCGTGGTCAGCAGCCGCATCCGCTGTTTTCCACGCCCCCAAATTGCAACGGGCTTTCGCATTTACGAACACTGGCTCAATAGCTTACACACGTCTCAAGATATTGCACGCGAAATATTTGTCGAAAGCCCCATCGTGCATCCATCTATTCTTGCACGCAAATCGGCAATCGTTACCGTTGGTGGATATTGTGAATGGGGTTGGGCAGAAGATTACGATCTGTGGCTGCGCCTCCATCTGGCAGGCTTCAAATTTGCCAAATTGCCCCAAACCTTGCATTTTTGGCGAGAAAGCTCAAATCGTCTCACGCGACAAGACGGCCGATATTCAACACAGAATTTTCTCAAGGCCAAAGCACACTATCTTAAAAAGGGGCATTTTGCAAATGATCCACGCACCATTATCTGGGGATCGGGCCAAATGGGGCGTCGCCTAAGCAAACACCTCATAGAACAGAACATCGAAATCTTGGCCTTTGTTGACATCGACCCCAAAAAAATAGGCAACACCCGCCAAGGGGCTCCGATCATTGCACCCGAAACATTGCCTACAGTATGGCAAAGTTTCCAACAACCGCTCATTTTGGCAGCGGTTCCAGCCCGCGGGGCACGCCAACTCATTCGCCAACGCCTGCGCTCATTCAATATGGTAGAAACGCAAGATTTTATTTGTGTTGCATAAATCTCGTTGAAGGAAAATATATGTTCAAATGGCTTAA
>JABIFK010000146.1 GCA_018650745.1 Candidatus Latescibacterota bacterium
GACAGCGGCGATATATTATGGCAAAAAGCCATTCCAATTACATTGGAAGACGATGCCGCAACTCTGTATCAGAAAATACAAAAATGCGCGTCAGCAGGTATCACTGATTTTCTCCCTCTCCTTGAGCAACACCAAGCAGTACGAACACCTCAAGACCACAGCAAAGCAACCTATTGGCGCAAACGTACAAAAAAAGACGGCGAAATAGACTGGACAACCAATACCCTAACAGCCTATAATCTCATTCGGGCGTTGACACATCCTTACATTGGTGCACACACATATCACCAAAATGCGGAAGTCAAGATTTGGAAAGCACAATTGATAAACAAATCACAATACTCCCCCCCTCAACGATCTCCAGGGCAGATCATCGATATATCAGCAAAAGGTCACCTGATCGTAAAAACAACGGATCATGCCCTTGAAGTTTCAGCATATGAGCATAGCAAAGGCGTGCCCATATTAATTGGCGACACATTGGAGACGCGCGCGTGAACGTATTGGCAATTGCGGTACATCCAGACGACGAAACACTTGGTTGCGGCGGTACTCTGCTCAAACACAAAGCCCAAGGCGACGACCTATTTTGGCTCGTAGTGACCCAAGCCCACGAACCCAAATGGCCCAAAGAGCTCATTCTAACAAAAGCACAAGAGGTCGAGGCAGTTGCACAAGCCTATGGCATTCGGCAATATGAAAAACTGGGGTTCCCAACAGTACAATTAGACCAAATAGATCAGTTTCAAATGATCGAAGCCATTCGCGCATTTATTGAAAAGGTGAAACCCGAAATCGTGTATTTAGTACACGACGGTGATGTGCATTCCGATCATCACGCCGTTTATACTGCAACCCTATCAGTGCTCAAACCCTTTTATATGGAGCACTTAGGCGTGCGCCGTGTATTGTGTTATGAAACACTTTCTTCGACTGAGGCGGCTCCTATTCAACCACATCGTGCATTTTTGCCCACCGTTATCAGTGACATCTCCCCTTATTTAGAGCGCAAAATTGAAATCATGAGTCTCTTTGAAACTGAAACCCAGCCAGATCCGTTGCCTCGCGGTCCATCGTCTATCAGAGCACTTGCACGATACAGAGGTGCCACAATTGGCGTTGAATTTGCCGAAGCCTTTTCTCTTGTTCGCGAAATCATGTGATTTGGGGACCATATTCAACATCGGCAATAAGAAAAAAGACCTCTCCCAACAGAAAAAGATACCGCCTTTATTTTGGGGGCATGTTTTCAACCAAAACCAGTCCAAACACAACAAGAGCAAAAACAATACTTTACCAACAAAAAAACACATAAAGCAATCCATACATACCAAGGCATATGGATTGCTTTATTTTTTGTTGAATCCTAATGCTTTTGCATAATGTGTCGATAAATGAATAAGGCCCATCCCTTAAATGCCTTTTAAGCATCCCGCCATCCCAAAGCACCCCCCAAATACCCTAAGATGACACTGTCATTAACATATTCCTTTGCAACACACAATTATCTGCATTCTCAAAAACACGTTAAAGTCTTATCATTCTAGTAAATGTATTTTTACCATAAGGGCTGTGAATTATGGCAAATCTCAAAGCGTATCTCGTTTCGCCACAAAGCACCATGCGTGAAATACTCACGGTATTGGAACAAAATCATAAAGGCATCGTGCTGGTCACAAAACCGAATCACCATTTGATTGGCACCATCACCGATGGTGACGTGAGACGTGCGGCGCTTGCAGGTATAGACATGGACCAAACAGCCACCACATTATTGCAAAACAAAGATGTGATACCTGTAACAGCCCCAGATCATACCTCAGATGAAGATTTGCTCCATCTGATGAATCAATTTAACTTTCGGCAAATTCCCCTCGTCGACAAACAAGGTAAGGTAACAGACGTTGCTTTACTCAGTGAACTGGTGAAAGAATATGAACAGCCACTTAAGGCTATTGTTATGGCAGGAGGATATGGCACCCGTCTTAGGCCATTGACCCAAGACGTACCAAAGCCTATGTTACCCGTAGGGGATCGCCCATTGCTTGAACGTCTCATTGAGCAACTACGAGCCTCAGGCATCCAAAAGGTCAATCTTACCACACACTACAAAAGTGACGTCATCCACGAGCATTTTGGTGATGGTCACGAATTTGGCGTGGACATCCAATACGTAGAAGAAAATCAGCCATTGGGCACGGCAGGCGCCCTAAGCCTTTTGGAAGATCCAGATGAACCCCTCTTGGTAATTAACGGAGACATATTGACACGCATCGACTTTAGAGCCCTGCAATCCTTTCATAAGGAACAAAATGCAGAAATGACAGTTGGTGTACGTCAATACGAATTCAAAGTGCCATATGGTGTCATTGAAACACATAATAGTGAGATAACCGGCGTTTCTGAAAAGCCTGTTATTAAGCACTTCATCAATGCAGGTGTTTATTTGTTGAATCCCGGCGTAAGAAAATACATACCTTCTCATTGCCACTTTGACATGCCAGAACTCATCAACAAACTTATCGCAGAAAACCAACGCGTTGTCAGTTTCCCAATATTAGAATACTGGCTCGACATTGGCCAAATGGACGATTACGATAAAGCACAGGCAGATGTGCGCAATGGGACTTTTTCATGAATTGGAAAGAGCTTCGAGTGCTGGTCACTGGCGCAGGTGGATTCATTGGAAGTCACCTCACTGAACACCTTGTGGCGTTAGGGGCACACACACGGGCGTTTATACGCTATTCCTCTGATGGACAAAGAGGTTGGCTCTCGCAATCTCCAGTTGCCAATAAAATCGATTTTTTTCATGGTGATATTTGTGATGCCGACAGTGTCTCTGCTGCGGTAAAAGATGTTGATGTCGTCTTTCATTTGGCAGCACTCATTGCCATCCCTTACTCTTACCAGGCCCCCCGTGCGTATATTCGCACAAACGTTGAAGGCACGCTCAACATATTACAAGCCGCCAAACAATATAAAATTCAGCGAGTAGTTCAAACCTCAACCAGTGAAACCTATGGCAGTGCGCAATATGTTCCGATAGATGAAAAACATCCTCTTCAAGGCCAATCTCCTTATTCGGCCAGCAAAATCGCAGCAGACAAATTAGCAGAATCCTTTCATCTTTCATTCGACCTTCCAGTGGCAACAATTCGTCCGTTCAATACTTACGGCCCCAGACAATCGGCGCGTGCAGTCATCCCAACGATCATTGCGCAAGCCTTAACATCTGATACAATCAAACTCGGCAGCCTAACGCCCACACGCGATCTCAATTTTGTAGCAGACACAGTTGATGGATTTATAAAAGTAGCAGAATCCTCTCAAGCCATTGGTCAAGTTATCAACATCGGCACTGGCAAGGAAATTAGCATAGGTGACCTTGCAAATACAATTATCAAACTCATCGGCAAAGATGTCTCTGTTGCTTGTGACGAACAACGTTTACGACCAGAAAACAGTGAAGTAGATAGGTTGTGTGCAGACAACACCAACGCTAAAAAATTTACGCATTGGACCCCCAAAAACACATTGGAAGATGGTTTATCTCAAACCATTACTTGGCTGGAGCAACACCTTGCCCACTATCGTCCCCAAGACTACACCGTCTAAAGCACATACCGAACTTCCCTCCATTCCGTTGTGTATCCCCGAAATACGCGGTAACGAGAAAGAATATGTCACGTCCTGCATCGAAACAGGGTGGGTCTCTTCTGTTGGAACATTCGTTGACAAGTTTGAACAACAATTTGCAGATTATTTAGGTGCAAAACATGCCATCGCAATGTCAAGCGGAACAGCAGCACTGCACATCGGGCTCCAACTTATTGGCATACAACCAAATGACGAAGTTCTTGTTTCATCTCTCACATTTATTGCCACAGCCAATGCCATTCGATATATGAATGCCTGGCCAGTATTTGTGGATGCAGAATCTACATATTGGCAAATGGACCCCCAGAAACTCGAAGACTTCATTAAAAAAGAGTGTGTGTATCGCAACGGAAAACTTGTAAACAGAACGAGCCAACGGCGTGTTGGCGCAATTCTACCAGTGCACATCCTAGGACATCCTTGTAACCTAGATGAAATCAGAGACATCGCCGAACGCTATAACTTACCCTTAATAGAAGATGCAGCCGAAGCATTAGGAACGAAATACCTCAACAAGCTTGTAGGCAATGATTCGGAATTGGCGTGTTTCAGTTTTAATGGCAACAAAATCATGACCACTGGCGGGGGTGGCATGTTGGTAACCAACAATGATCACATCGCTGAAAAATCGCGCTATTATTCCACACAAGCCAAAGATGATCCAGTTGAATACATACACGAAGAAGTAGGTTACAACTATAGGTTGAACAACTTACAAGCCGCATTAGGGTATGCACAACTTGAGCAACTACCAGATTTTATTACCACCAAACGCCAAATTGCCAAAACATATACGGAAGCATTTGGGGAAATTCCAGGCCTGTCTTCGCACCCAGAAGCAATCTGGGCATACCATACCCATTGGTTGTATACGTTTCTTATCGACGAACGATTATTTGGTTGCGACAGCAGAACATTGCTCAGGCATTTGAGCAATGCCAATATTCAAACGCGCCCACTCTGGCAACCTATGCACCTGAGTCCGGCGCATAAAAAGTGCCAGTCTTATTATTGCGAAATTTCCGAAGATCTTTACAAAAAAGCCCTTAGCTTGCCATGTTCTGTGGGTTTATGTAAAGCGGATCAAAATCGTGTTATAGACACCGTGTTATCAATTGCTCAAAACAAGGGATTGGAATGTTCAAAGGTATAAAAGGCCTGGGTCAACGTCTATACTGGCATTTGACGGCCACCCCCATTCGGACATATGCCTACCTGATTAATGCCCTTGCAAAAAACCACTACAATCTTCTATCAGAAGCAGAACTCAAACAAACAAGAACGTCTGATACTGCATTCATTATGGGCAGTGGTTATTCGATCAATAACATCACTGCCGATCAGTGGGCATATATTTCTCAACATAACACCATTAGCTTCCGAGAATTCCCCCGCCAGAATTTCGTCCGTGCAGACTATCACCTCACTGGCGAAATCGATTTCGTAGAACCCTACGCAGAACACATTTGCAAAAACCCACATTATAAAGACACAATTTTTGCAGTACAAAAAGGTTGGTTAGCACACCAAGCAAACCAGCTCATTGGCAAACGTCTTTTACCATCCAAAGCACCCATGTTTCGTTTTCATCGGTGCGGGCGCAGTCAACATATTCCTCCATCAAAGAACTTTTCCGATGGTCTTGTCCAAGGCTTTAACTCTTCCTTTTCAGTCACAAACTTTGCTTATGTCATGGGCTGGAAACACATTGTTTTGTCTGGTATAGACTTGAATGACAAAAGATACTTTTGGCTGGGACAAAATGAAACGCGAGCATATGAAACAAAAGGTATGGGTATTACCTATGAAAGCGTATTCACCAATGCGGATCATATTGTCCCGCTGTTTAAATACTGGACAGAAACACTCAGTAAACAAGGTGTGCAACTTTATACCCTAAATCCGAAATCACTGTTAGCGGATGTTATGCCCATTTACAAAATCTCCGACCAATCAAAACCTACTGAGCAATAATACCCCTCCAAACTCAGTCTAAGGGTGTAGGAGCACATACATTGAGATCCGGTTTAAGCAAATACATACCGTTTGTAACACACGTCAGAGCACTCAAAAATTGGATCAGTTTGATCAATCAAAGACGGCAGATACAAGTAGTGCCTTCAACAGGCGATATTTTGGTATCATATGGCCATCACCATATTCCTCAGGCGGGTGAGATTGCAATTGGTGGGATTGTCAAATTTCAACATTTACTCCCACGTTATCCAAACTCTCCAGACCTTTTTAACATCTTATGCATGGTAAGCAGTCAGCCCCCCAAAGGCGCGCATCTCATTGCCAAAACAGCGCAAAAAAAAGGAGCCAAATTGGTATGGAACCAAAATGGTGTTGCCTACCCAGCTTCCCAAGCCGATTGGAAAACACGCAATGCTCCGATGTCTAAGCTGTTTCACTTAGCAGACCATGTGTTTTATCAAAGTGAATTCTGTCGTCTGGCTGCTCATGAATTTCTGGGTGAACGTAAAGGAAACGGCGAGGTCCTTTACAATTCAGTGGACACCA
>JABIFK010000341.1 GCA_018650745.1 Candidatus Latescibacterota bacterium
AACTCAGCCCACCGATGGACGCCAGATGTACCCATGTTCATTCCAGAGCTGAACCCAGAGCATGCAGAGATCATTCCCGCACAGCGCAAGCGTTTGGGTACACGAAATGGATTTATTGCCGTCAAACCAAATTGCTCAATCCAACCCTACGTGCCCGCCCTTCATGCACTGAAAGAATTTGGGCCAAACAAAGCATCGGTTTGCACGTATCAAGCCATTTCGGGCGCTGGAAAAACCTTCGAGACTTACCCCGAGATGGTAGACAACGTCATTCCATTTATCGGTGGCGAAGAAGAAAAAAGCATCAATGAACCTTTGAAAATTTGGGGCAATATCGTCAAAAACGAAATCGTACCTGCACGCACCCCCGCGATTTCGGCTCAATGTATTCGCGTTCCGGTGACAGATGGGCATTTGGCGGCCGTATCGGTTTCGTTTGAGACCAAACCGAGCCCAGATGAAATTATTAATCGTTGGCGTGCGTTCAAAGGAGACCCACGTGGCACCGGATTGCCTTCTTCTCCAACGCCCTTTTTAACTTACTTTACCGAAGAAGACCGCCCGCAAACCAAACTCGATCGAAATGCGGGCAACGGCATGGGTGTGACATTGGGCAGATTGCGGGATGATAATGTTTTTGATTTTCGGTTCATCGCTTTGAGCCATAACACGGTTCGGGGTGCTGCTGGCGGTGCAGTTTTGATGGCCGAGTTGTTACATCGTGAAGGATATTTGGTACAAAAATAAGGAAGGACTTTTGATGGCAGAATTTGGACGATTGCTTACGGCTATGATCACGCCAATGCATGCAGATGGTGAGATCAATTATGCGCAAGCTCGAACCTTGGCCAAGGCACTGGTTGCCTCGGGTAACGACGGGCTGGTTATTGGCGGAACAACGGGTGAAGCGCCTGCGATGTCGAATGATGAGAAACTCCGGCTTTTTGGCGAGATTAAGGAGGCAGTAGGGTCTGGCGTTGCTGTTGTTGCAGGTACGACAGACAACAACCACCGCAATTCAGTTGAACTGACAAAGGAAGCAGAACGGTTGGGTGTTGATGGGATTTTGTGCACTGTACCGGCATATAACAAACCCCAACAAGAAGGACTGATCCAACACTTCAAAGTACTTGCCGGATCAACCTCACTGCCATGTATGCTTTATAACGTCCCTTCTCGTGCCGCACTTAACATGGAAGTGGAGACAACACTTCAATTGGCAGAAATCGACAACATTGTTGGGGTAAAAGAGGCCTCAAGTGACGCAGTGCAGATCACAAAAATTATCGACAAAGCACCCGATGGATTCCGCGTCTGGTCGGGCAATGATGATGAGACCTTCCCAGTCATGTGCATGGGCGGTTACGGTGTTGTGAGTGTGGCTGGTCATCTTGTGGCCGGGCAAATCAAAACCATGATGCACCTTATTTTAGACAGCGAAATAGAACGCGCCGCCAAAGAACACCGGCGTTTATTACCGCTTTTTAAGGCCCTGTTTTGGGTAACCAGTCCTGTTCCTGTAAAGTTTGCCATCAACAGAATTGGTATAGATGTCGGACCAACTCGCCTGCCCTTGGTGCCAGCAGAAGAAGCCTTTATTGCAAAATTCAATGAAATTTTGGATCACTATCAATTGGATCTGGCCTCAGAGATATAGAACAGAAACCTCGTTATCCGATGCTCGACTAGGATTTGAGGTTCAGGAACTTCACAACAGAAAACGTCTGCCAGATTAACCGGCAGACGTTTTCTGTTGTGGGCAAAAAATAAATCAGCATTCGACGAGGGTGTCGAATGCTGATTCAGAGGAAGGACAGGATCAACTATAGGGGAGAATAATCCTGCATTCAAGGTCAGATTCGTGGAGGGAGAGGATTAGTGATATTGAATAATAAAATGTTTTTGAAGTTCTGTTTCGTCGTGGTTTTCAACTTAAAAGTTGCCCGACATCCTTTAGATTTCAAGGGCTTTGGTAATCATTTCCTTAGATGCGTTCATGGCCGTTACGTTCGCTTCGTAGGCTCGTGAGGCAGCAATCATATCAACCATTTCGGTCACCACGTTAATATCAGGATAAACGACATACCCATCTTCTCGAGCATCCGGGTGAGCCGGATCATAAACCAAGCGGGGTTCAATGGGCTCTTCCCTTATCTCTGCCGTTTCAACACCAGCGCCCAATAACTCGTCAATTGTTGGCGCTTGCCCACCTGGCAAATGCGTTTGACTCGTGCTAGATAACTTATTTTGTTCGCCACTTAAGATGTTCCTAAATCGAGCCATTCTTGGCGATTCGATCATCAAAACCCGTTTTCGTTTATACGCGCCACCCTCTTCAGTACGGGTGGTATCGACATTGGCAATGTTACTTGCAATCGCATTGAGCTTTCGACGTTGTGCCGATAGACCAGTGGCACTCACATCTAAGGAATCAAAAAGGCCCGACCTTTGTGGGGCATACCCCGACGCAGAGCGTGCAAGCGTAACACTTTCAGAAATTGGCATAGGGACGATCCTTTTGCTTCAACAGGGTGGTAAATTCCGCGACACCCTTTCTTTAAGCGAAGGCTGTGCCAACATCCCGCCCTCCTCCAAAAACCTTTAACAATGGGCAAAAAAGAAACCGAGTTCCACAAGAACCCGGTCTCCAACCTTGTATTTTTTGCCACCTGAGGCAGAAAATTCCTATGTCACAGTGTTCTGAATGCGCCCCTCCAAGAAAGCAATCACATTTTCGACCGCACCACTGTTCAGCAAATCTACGCCTTCAGGGGTCATATCGGCACAGTGAGGGGTCAGAACAACTTGCTCACATTGCAGCAATGCCAAATCAGCTGGTGGAGGTTCTTGCTCAAAGACATCAACACCAGCACCGCCCAGATGACCGTTGTCTAGAGCCAGAACCAGAGCAACCGTGTCTACTACGGCCCCCCGAGCGCCATTAAGAAACAAAGCACCAGGTTTCATGAGATCAAACTCTCTTTGCCC
>JABIFK010000145.1 GCA_018650745.1 Candidatus Latescibacterota bacterium
CCTCTCCCTCTTAGAAATGCACAACGTCTTCATCAACACCTTCTTCAAAGACGGCGAAACCCTCCTCATGCCCATGGACAAACAACGCGACCGCATCAAAAAAGTGGGGGGCCAAAATGCCCCCATCCACTGCCAAGACCTCGGTTACCACTACGGCACCCTCACCAAAGATTACAATTGGGGCTGGTTCCACGGTTACCTCGCCGCCGGATTCCTACGCCTCACCACCCGCAACAACTACCACTCTCAACCCACGCCCATCTTCCCTTACTTTGGTGAAGGCAACGAAGACGATTACGGCTTCCCAAGCTGGACCGATGCCAAAACCCCACCTCGAACCGAACGCATCAAAATCTTCAGCGGCCGCAAACGCGACTTCTATTGGACCCTCAACCAAGCCGCCTTTAAAACCACCCGCACGTCCGAAAGAACGCTCGAAATAGAACTCAGCAACACGCAACCCTTCTTCTCGCACTATATTTTAAGTGAAAACAAAATTTCAAAAAACATGAATAACAATACCTATTCATTAACCATTAAGAATGGTGAGAACAATTTCTCAATTACACCCGTGGATAAATGGGGAAATGAAGGTCTCAAAAGCCATTTCATTGCTTATTTTTAAGATTATCCCAAAATAGATAAAAAATGTTTTTCGTAAGCAAATTACACAAAAGGGACAAACCTAATAATAATACCGATTGGATGTGTCAGTCCAACGGGAAAATACTTTATGGCTGACGAATCCCCCTCAATGTTGTTGAGCCAATAAACAAATAAAGTTGATATCTAACACAAAAAAGAGCCCCCGATCCAGTTGATCAGGGGCTCTTTTATATTTATTTAACGCTTTACCTTTAAAACACACTCCCTGGCCGATAGCTCGACCGCGCCTTTTCTTGATTGCTCAACCACGTCGCGCGATTTTCGCGTGTCCAGAAATACTGATAATCATACGTATCTTCAGGCAGAGAAATATTCCCCTCCGATGGATATTTTACACACGCCTCTTCCACAATATCCACACCCAAACCCGGCGCATCGGGCACGGCAATGTGCGAATCCACCACAGTGGGCTGTCCACTCATCACCTCATATCGCTGTGGCACATCATCTTCCAAATGCTCCAAAATCAAAAAATTGGGAATACTCGCCATCAAATGCACCGCCGCCATTTCAGCAATGGGCCCCAGCGAACCATCGTGCGGCGCCATTGTGATATAATGCGCCTCAGCCATTGCTGCTATCTTTTGCATTTGGCGCAAACCACCAGCACGCCCCGTATCGGGTTGCACGACATCAATAATTTCACGCTCAATCAACTCTTTCACACCCCAAATACCCGCGTGACGCTCACCCGCAGCAATCGGCATATCCAACGCCTCTGACACACGTGCAATCGCATCAATGTTCTCAGGTGCTACCGGATCTTCATAAAAGAACAAATCATAATCTTCCAACCGACGCCCCAAAGCAATCGCATCCCGTGTCGTCATCCAAGGCGGCCCGTGCACATCCACCATCAAATCAATGTCCGAACCCACGTCCTTCCGAATCGCCTCCACACTCTCCACACAATTTCGAATCCCCCCCGTCTTAATCGCCGTATATCCTCTATCCACCAATTCTCGGGCCCGCTCTGCATCGTGTGCGTGCGCATAAACCCGTATTTTATCGCGCATCTTCCCCCCCAACAAATTCCACACCGGCACACCCAAAGCCTTACCCTTCAAATCCCACAACGCCATCTCAATCCCCGTCATCGCTCCAAAACCAACCACGCCCGTCATCCCGTGCCCCATAATCGAACCCATCATCTTTTGCCACAACCGCTCAATATGCGTCGGATCTTCACCCACCAGCAAACACGTCAAATCTTCAATTGCCGTCTGCACCACCCGTGGCCACCCACTCGCTTCCCCCACACCATAAACGCCTTCATCGGTATGCACTTTCACAAACAACCAATTCCGTGCCGCCCACCCACCTTCCTGAGGCGGAGCCGCATTCACCAAAAACGTCTCTATCTGCGTAATTTTCATTCAACGCCCTCTTCCAAGTTTACTGAATTGTCACCCGTCAACCCGCTCACCCAAAGCACAAGACGCTGGTGTGCCATCCGCTTCCACAAATGCAGCGCCAAATTCTTCTTTATTCACTTCATACGTACTCTCGCCCCGATATTGAAACTGCAAAGCTCTGCGTCGTCCTGCACTGCCATTGGGGGGTGTCTGATGGGGCAACATCGCCGAAAAGAACATCGCACCACCCGCTTTTAATTCAAGTGGAACCGCATCTGAATAATCCAATCGTCCAGGTACAATCTGACAATCAATCGTATGACAGTGTTTAAACGCACCCTTCACGTGCATCCCCGGCAACACATGCATACACCCATTTTCAATTGTCGCATCATCCAGCGCAATCCAAACCGTTGCCACCAATTCCAAAGGCAGCCAATTAAAGTACGCATTATCTTGATGCCACGGTTTTTCAGACCCAATAAAAGGCGGCTTTGACAACGCCATCGTACCTTTTAACACGGCAGATTCACCCAACACACGCTCAATAAACCCCATCGTTCGACCGTGTTCAACCAACTGCTGAAAAACAGGGTGTTGTGCTTCATACCCGTGCACTTTGCGAAATTTTTCTTCGGCCTCAGCTTGGCTCAAATCCATCGGATTCAAACCCGGTTCATAATGAATACTGTGTCCATCTTCAGGATGGTGAATGTGCATTCCCGAATAGTTCTTTGTTGCTTTGGGGTTGGCTTCACGAACGCTTGCACGCCCCGCTTTGGCATCTTCAAAAAGCTGCTTGTGAACACGGGTCAAAGCTGCTTTGGCATCTTCAACTTCTTTTGCAGTCAACACATTTTCAAAAGCCAAATAACCATCCCGATGAAACTGTGCAATCAACGCATCGTCCAAACCTGCAGGACATTCTGGAATTTCTGGCGCAACACGTGCCATTTAAACCTCCAATAGTTCAATCCATCCAAAAAGGCCACCCGCATTTTGCGAATGACCTTTCTGTTTTACCCTAAAAGTAACCTAAGCCAATTTTTTCTGTGCCACAGAACCTTCTGCCGAAGAGCGAACCTCATAACCGCCCGCCACCAATTCATCACGCAACCGATCTGCTGTTGCATAATCCTTCGACGCACGTGCTTCGTCAATCTGCTTACACATTGCAGCCACATCACCCTCATCACCGTCTTCTTCTGCTGCATCCAAATTGGCAATGCCCAACACCGAATCCAGTTTTTGAAACACACCCAACGCTTCCTTCGCGTCTTCCACAGGTTTGCTCATCCACGCGTGCATCACCGCCAATGCGGCACTGATATTCATATCATCTGCCAATGCGCTCAAAAAGTCCTGAACCACTGGATGATCATTGCCTACTTCAGCTGCTTGATTGTCCGCCGCCTCAGAAATGCCCTGCCCAAACTCTGTAAACTTGCGTACCACATTCGCTGAGTCTTGAATGCCCTTTTGCGTAAAGTTAGTCTGCGTACGATAATGCGTCTTAATCAATTCAAAGCGCAAAACAGAAGGATGCACTTCACGCCCCGTTACACGGCCTTCAAGCACATCACGCGCCGTATAGAAGTTCCCCTTACTCTTCGACATCTTCTCACCATCCACCATCAAAAAACGTGGATGAATCCAATACTGTGCAAATTGCGAATGGCCCGTGGCACAACACGATTGCGCGATCTCACATTCATGATGCGGAAAAATGTTGTCCTCACCACCCGTATGAATATCAATCCTCTCCTGATCCAACACCTTCATCGCCATCGCAGAACACTCAATATGCCATCCCGGATAACCAGCGCCCCAAGGTGAATCCCACTTCATAATGTGCGCCTCATCGGGCTTCCACAAAAAGAAATCTGCAGGATGACGTTTCACAGCCTGATGCTCCGATGCTATACGCCCACCAGAGCCTTCAATCAAATGATCCAACGTATTGCCACTCAGTTTCCCATAATCCGAAAAGGATTCCACACTAAAATACACCACGCCATCATCGGCCACGTATGCATGATCTTTCGCAATGAGTGTCTCTATCAACGCAATCATCCCATCCACGTGCTGTGTCGCATGGGGCATATTGTTGGGATAATCTTGTGCCACCTTCATACCCAACGCACTGGCATCATCAATAAATGCCTGTGTGAAATATTGGGCCACCTGATACGGATCTTCAGGATCTGCAATGACATCATCCGGTAATTGACCCGACTTTTTGGCCTCTTTTAATTTGCGTGCTGCCACAGCCATTTTGTCTTCACCCGTTGCATCGGCCACATCGTCATCGGTCATATGTCCCACATCTGTAATATTCATCACATGATGTACATCATACCCCGAGCACTCCAAAAACCGACGCAATAAGTCCGAAAACAAAAACGATTTAAAATTGCCAACGTGCACAAAGTCATAAACCGTTGGGCCGCACGAATACATCGTCACTTTGTTCGGCTCCAACGGCTCAAAAGATTCGTCACGATTTGTCAACGTATTGTAAAATCGAATATCCATAACGCCTATTCTAGATTTAGGATTAACTTTCGTGAAATAAAAAAATTAACACAACCACTTAAATTGATTACAAAACTTGGGCCTTACTTTTGACATTGTCTTTGCTCCCCTTCCTTCAGGAAGAGGCTGGGGGTAGGTGCCTTCTAATTCAAATCCGAAGGCGTAATATCCACACCATCGGCTATCTCGATCTCAGGGAATGGATCATTAAACGCCGACCAATCCATCTCCATTTCATCATCACCCAACAAACACGCATTCAGCTCTGCAACAATCATCTCTTCATCCAACTCCACACCGATAAACACAATCTCATTCTTGCGGTCACCCCACATCGGGTCCCACGAATCGCGTACTTCAGGATAAGCATCCAAGACCTCTTCGCGTTCAGCAGCTGGCAAATCGACCAACCAATCTCCGCCATCTTCAATCTGAATCGACGACCCCGCTTGCCCCATAATAATCACCAAGTCATTCCGTGTGGCAAACCACAAAAAACCCTTCGACCGCACCAACCCGTCTGGCCAACGGTTCTCCACCCAATCAAACAAACGCCCCGGGTGAAATGGGCGATATTGTCGATACACAAAAGACGAAAGGCCGTAATCCTCTGCGTGATGATGATGTTCACGGTCAGGTTCAAGACCTGGTTCAAGACCTGGTTCAAGATCTGGTTCAAGGTCTGGTTCAAGATCATGATTGTGCTCAGACTCCAGCGCCTGAATCCATCCTGCAGAAGAAGCCACTTTACCAAAATCAAACAACTGTGTATTTAAAATTTGGGACGGATCAATATGGCCATTTTCCGCACGAACAAACGTCGCCTGGGGTTGTAATTTTCGCAACATCGCTTCAAGCTGAGCCAAGTCTTCTTCACCAACCAAATCGCATTTGTTTAAAACCAACACATTACAAAATTCAACCTGATCCACTAACAAATCTACAACAGCACGGTGATCCCCATCGTCCACACTTTGTTTGCGTTCTAAAAGCGTTTCACCCGATATAAAATCTTGCCAGAATCGATGCGCATCGACCACCGTAACCATGCAATCTAAGCGACAAACCTCAGACAATTTGTGACTGATCGAATCATCTAAAAGTGCAAATGTTTGTGCCACAGGCATCGGCTCAGAAATGCCCGTTGACTCCACCAAAATGTAATCAAACCGATCCTCTAGCGACAACCGCATAATCTCATCAATCAAGTCTTCGCGCAAAGAACAACACACACAACCCGTGGTCAATTCAATAATCTTCTCTTCTGTCCGAGAAAGACTGGAGCCTCTTTTAATGAGCTCTGCGTCAATATTCACATCACTCATATCGTTCACAATCACGGCCACTTTCAGTCCCGCCCGATTGTTCAAAACATGGTTTAACACCGTTGTTTTTCCTGCACCCAAATAACCACTTAACACAGTGACAGGAATCCGGGGTTTACTCATGATTCACTCTCCAATATCGCATCACTTTTTGAAACCACAACAGCCTCTTCAGCTGTATACCGATGATAAATCACATACACCCCAACCAACACCAACCCCATACTCACCCACTGATGCACCGTAAGGCCCAACAAAACTTCGGGGGTGCGTCGTACAAACTCAACTGAAAAACGGGCAATGGCCATCAATATCAAATACACACCAAACAACATCCCAGATTTTAACCGGTCACGCAACGACCACAAAATGCCAAATATACAAACCATTTGCAACATCTCATAAATAGGGGTCGGGTGTACATGGTCCAATGTGGGCACCGCACCGTTGGGATACGCTTTGCCCCACGGCATATCAGTCAACACACCATAACATCCATCACCCGACAAC